>DATKZW010000623.1:0-4349 GCA_035527775.1 Sumerlaeia bacterium
TCGCGGAGACCGGAATGCCCCGATGTTTCTCCGCGTGTGCGCCTTTTTCCTTCTTCTTTAGCTCACCCCACCCGCCTTTTCCTGGCGCGTGCACCGGGCTCCCATGAATGAGCGAGCGGGCCGCCGTCGGACAAGGCCCCCGCACGGCTCCCGGCCCGACGCCCGCTCTACGAACGCGCGACCTTGTGCAGCTTGCCGTTCTCGAGTCGCAGGACGCGGTCGGCTTTGGCGGCGATCGGTTGCTCGTGGGTGACGATGACAAGGCTCTTGCCCCGATTCCTCGTGATTTCCCAGAGGAGATCGATGACCTGCCCGCCTATCTCAACATCGAGGTTGCCCGTCGGTTCGTCGGCCAGAATCACGGCGGGGTCATTAAGGAGCGCGCGGGCGAGGGCCACGCGCTGCTGTTCGCCGCCCGAGAGCTTCGCCGGGAGGTGGTTGGCGCGGTCGCCGAGGCCGACGCGCTCGAGCAGGCCCCGCGCGCGGCGCTCGGCTTCCGCGGGTCTTTGGCGCGCGAGAAGGGCGGGCATGGCGACGTTCTCCCAAGCGCGCAGCTCGGGCATGAGATGATGGAACTGGAAGACAAAGCCGATCGAGTCGCGGCGAAAGCGGTTCAGAGCGCGGCCGCTCATGACGGCCACGTCCTGACCATCGAAAAGGATGACGCCTCTCGTCGGACGGTCGAGTGCGCCGAGCAGGTTGAGCAGCGTGCTTTTGCCCGATCCGCTCTGTCCCGTTATGGCGACCGCCTCCCCTTCAGTGAGGGTGAAGTCCAGCCCCCGCAAGACGCGCAGGGTGAGATCGCCGTCGTGGTAGTCTTTCGCCAGGTTCCTGGCCTGAATCAGCGGGCAGGGTTTGGCGGCTCCGGCGGAGGACTTACTCATATCGCAACGCCTCCACGATGTTGAGCCGAGCGGCCTGAAAGGCCGGGACAACCGAGGCCAGCAGGCAAATGCCGATCGAGCAGACCACGATCGTCATGACGGTGAGCGGCTTCACGAGGACCGGGACGCCATCGAGTCCATAAACGGCCTCGGGTATATCCACGGGGCAATGATACTTGAGGAAATAGCAGCCGATGAGACCGAGAGCCACTCCGAGGCCCGTTCCCACGCAGCCGATGAGGGCGCCTTCGAGAACAAAGATGCGGGCGATCGATCGGCGGGAACACCCCATGGCGCGCAGGATGCCGATCTCGCGCGTTTTCTCCATCGCGACCAGAATGAGGGTGGCGATTATGTTGAGGGCGGCGACAAGGACAACGAGGAGAAGGATGATGAACATGACGACCTTCTCGAGCTTGAGCGCCCGGAAAAACTCCGGATTGAGATCCGCCCAGGAACGCACCACGTAAGGAGAAGCCAACTGGGCGGTAATGCTTCTCTGGAGACGATGCTTCACTTCCTCGGCCCTGTGCGGGTCCTTGACGCGGGCGTGCACGAGATCCACGACGTCGTCCAGCACGTTCATGTCTTGGCAGGTTCTGAGCGACGTGTAAGCGAAGTTCTGGTCCACCTCGAACATGCCAGACTTGAACACGCCCACCAAACTGAGCTTCGCCTGCTTGGGGACGATACTGCTCGCGGTGCGGGCGACCGCGCCCGTCAAGGCGTAAAGCGCGGCCCCGTCGTCGAAGACCCAGCTCTTCTTCCCGTCCGGGTCCTCAATCTCCTGTGCCAGCTGCAATTGCTGCGCCAGGATGGCGCCCAGAACGATTTCACCGTCGCCCGGCGCGGTTTTTCCCACGAAATCCTTGTCGCCCCGTCCGATCTTCGACACCTTCTCCTCGAGGGCGGGATCAATGCCGTAAATGCGGGCAGGTTGCATCATGCGAGACCGGCCGAACCCGGTGGTGCGTTTGAGCATGGCATAGCGCTGCAAGATCGGGGATGCGGCAACGACGTCCGGGTCCTGCTGCACGACCTTGAGCACGGCCTGATAGTCCTGGATCTCGCCGAGGGCGCCCCAGACTTCGATGTGAGCGTATTGATCGATCAGTTTCTCGAGGTAATCGGCCTTGGCGCCGTCCATCACGGCGATCACCATGATGAGAGCCGTGACGCCGACGATCACGCCCAGGATCGAAATGGTCGTGATGATGGAAATCAAAGCGCGGCGCTCTCGGGACATCAGATGGCGCAAAGCGATGAAGAATTCGAAACGCATACTAAACGCGCCTTCTGGAATGGCGCCGCCCTGCCGTCACGGTTCTTGCGCGGCAAGAGGCGCCGTTCCTCTTTGCTTCGTTTCCGCCGCGGCGCTCTCTCGCGCCGCGACTGCGGAAGTCCCCGCTTTCTGTCCGCCGCCTCTCTCGGCCTGCTTCTTTGCGGAAGGCTTGGGGCCCGAGTCCTCGGTCCAGCGGAAATGACTGTGGATCGGAACGAACTCGTCGATGGGGACCTCGGCCGCCTTTTCCGGGAACAGGTGGACGATGTAGGGCGTGCCTTCCGGCGTCTTCTTGTCCGACACGATGGCGACGTGCCACGGGTGCTTCCATCCCTTGTGGACGAAGAAAACCACGTCGCCCCCCTTCCATTGTTTTGGGTTCTCGCCCTCCAGACTGTTCGTCAGCGTCTTGGCGCGTTTGCGGAAAAGGGGAACGAGGTTGGTGCAGCGCCGGTGATCGATGTTCGCGTCCGCCTTTCCTTTGACCCAATTGTGCGGCGCGTAGTCCTGGCGGTTCTTCTTGCGATCTTCGTGGAGAAGCGCTTGAAGGTCGATGCCCGCGTTCCGGAAAGCGCGGACTATCAGATCCGTGCAAACGCCGGTGTGCGCCGGCACGTCGCCGCCGGGGTATTCGAGCTCGTAGTAACCGCTGGCGCCGTACACGGTCCCGTTGGCCACCTCTCTTCGGGCGCCTTCGAGAACCCGTTCCGCAACGGTTTTCCTCTTCGCCCTCTCCCCGGCCGGTTTCGGTTTCGGCGCGCTCTGGGCCAAGGCGCCGCCGCAAACGGTCAAGGTGAGCAACGCCGCAAGAAGAAAGCGCCGACCCCGAACAAGGATTCTCTTCGTTTTTTCCTGTTCCATGCGAAGCGCGCGATTCTCCAGTCAAGATCTGAGGTCCGGCCCCGGGAGGGCCTCTCTCCCGCAGCAGAGCGGCGTCAAACAGCCGGGAGCGGCAACGCGGGGGTCTCGCCCGCTGTTCTGGGAGCGTCACGCCCCCGGAAAGGCCTCCCGGAGGACCGTTCTCGGGCCTACTCCGGCCGCATCAGGGGAAAGAGGATCACGTCGCGAATCGACGCCGAGTCGGTCAGGAGCATCACCAGCCGGTCGATTCCGAGACCGAGTCCGCTTGCGGGCGGCATCCCCTGCTCGAGGGCGCGCACGTAATCCTCGTCCATCATGGTGGCCTCTTTGTCCCCCTTGGCGAGTCTCTCGGCCTGAACGCGGAAATTCGCCCTCTGCTCTTCGGGGTCGTTCAACTCCGAGTAGGCGTTCGCCATTTCCAGTCCGCCGATGAAGAGCTCGAAACGCTCGGCCGTTTCCGGGTCATCCTCCTTGCGCTTGGCGAGGGGACAAAGACTCCTCGGGAAATCGGATACGATAGTCGGCTGCCAGAGCTTCGGCTGGGCCATTTCCTCGAAGAGACCGAGGAGAACCTCGTCGTTTGTCGCGCATTTCTCCCGGAGTTCGCTGCGCACGTTCTCGGGCGCCGCGTCGAGAGCGGCCCCGATCCCCGCATTGCCCGCCTCGCCCCAGCGCAGCTCGGCGGAGGCCGGCAAGGCGAGCGTCTCGCGTAACAGGTCGAGCAAGCGCACACGAGCAAAAGGGCTCGCCAGATCGACCTCATGTCCTTGATACTCGAAACTCGCCGCGCCGATGACCTCGAGGGCGACGCGGCGGACGAGATCCTCGGTCAGTTGCATGGTGTCCGTGTAATCCCAGTAGGCCGTATAGAGTTCGAGCATGGTGAATTCGGGATTGTGTCGGACCGAGATCCCCTCGTTGCGGAAATTGCGATTGATCTCATAGACCTTCTCAAACCCGCCGACGACGAGGCGTTTGAGGTAGAGCTCCGGCGCGATGCGCAGGTAGAGGTCCATGTCGAGGGCGTTATGATGCGTCATGAAGGGCCGCGCCGCCGCGCCCCCGTAAACGCGCTGCATCATGGGCGTCTCGACCTCGAGGTACCCGCGCGAATCGAGTTCGCGCCGAATCGTGGAGACGATACGGCTGCGCTTCACGAAGGTCTCGCGCACGTCGTCGTTGACCACGAGATCCAGACAGCGCCGGCGATATCGAGTCTCGACGTCCTTGAGCCCGTGCCATTTCTCAGGAAGAGGGCGGAAGGCTTTGGCCAGAAGCGTCAGACGTTCGGCGGCGATGGTCAACTCCCCCGTCCGCGTGAC
>DATKZW010000624.1:0-9334 GCA_035527775.1 Sumerlaeia bacterium
ATCCTACCCATGCTGGTCGCCGTGGCGCTGGCGATCGCCGTGGTCGTCGCCATGTTCACGACCCAGCGTTCGACGGCTCCTAACGCCAGGAACAGGGAGCGGGGGCTGGAGGAATCGGTCAATCGCTTTCAGGACAACGTCGACAAGAGCTTTCACCGCGCTTTTGGGGACACGCTATAGATGGTGCTCATAAAGTCGATCGTCTTTTTCGTGGCAGTGGTGCTGATCGTTCTGTTCGCCCTGTCGAACGCGCACCAGATAGAGCTGCGCTTCATCACGGGCGAGCCTTTCAACGTCCGGTTGATCTACCTGGTGCTCTTCATCTACTCGATCGGCGTTCTGAGCGCCGCTTACTTCTTCTTCATGTGGAGAATCGAGATCCGGAGAAAGCGCGCCCGCAAGAAACAAGCGGAGTCGAAGGAAAACGAGGAGGAGGTGGAGTGACGCCGGACGCGGGAAAGGCGGCGGCGGCGCGGGTTCCCTCCTCTACGCCGCGTTGAGGTCCGCACCGCCGGGAGGCGGCGTCTCGCGTGATGGGACGCGAGGGTGGGGGATGACGACAGCGAACCCATCGGACGGCTTGGGGTTCCACGAGAGGGGATAGACACATGCCAGTGAAGCAACAGTATTTCATCGCTATCGCGATCATCGGCCTCATTGCCGTCATGGTTCTGTTTGGCATCTTCGACTACCGCAGCGACCAGAGCCGATCCGCGGAACAGTGGTCCGCGCGGCAGCGGAACCTGGCGGGAACGGCGGCCGTCATGCCCTACATGGGAGGCGGACTGAACTCCCAGTGTTTGAATTGCGGGTGGCGCGGCGCGTGTCCGCGCGGCTGGCTTTGTCCGAATTGCGCCTGCCCTCTGCGCAACGCGAACGCGGCAACGCAGACGGGCGTCTTCAATGCGCCCGGCAGCGCGCAAGCGGCGCCTTTGCCGCCGAACTCTCGGTGCTTCAACTGCGGATGGGGCGGCGACCGCCCGGCGAACTGGCCGTGCCCGAACTGCGGCTGCCCCCTTCGCGCTTCGAACATCGGGGCCGGAGCCGTCATGGCCGGCCCGACCGGAGGCGCGCAGAACGCCGCCTTCCTGTGGTCCCCGCAGCCCGAGGCGGTTCCGACGACTCCCCGTCGGGCGCTCTATTGCCCTTCCTGCAGCTTCGCCATGAACTCGAACCACTGGGTCGTGTCCGACACGATTCGGTGTCCCAGATGCCCCGCGTACCTGGTTGGCCCCGCCTCGTCCGCGGGACCGGGGCAGACCTACGGACCGGGCGCTTCTTCCATCGCGGCGCCGGGGAACGTCGCCGCCGGGCAGCAGGCCGCTTTCGGGCTTGGGTACGGGCGAGGGTACAATCCCGCGTGCCCCTATCCCGCGCAACGGTGAGAGGGCGTGGCGGATGGTGGAGAGATCCAACCGCGACCTGTCCTTTGGCGTGATCGTGCTCTTCTTCGTCCTGTTGGCGGGTGGCGTGGCGGTCATTCACAAAGCAAGCAAGAACGATAGGAGTCTGGAGATCCTTCCTCGCGCGCACAAGCAGTTGCTCGCCCTCCCGATCGGGGCCGAGAGAACCGTGCCCAGCCCGCATGAGTTCCGCGGGGAATGCCATTCTTGTCATCCGGTAATGGCGGCGGCCGGGGCGGGGGCGGGAATCTTCTCCACAAATCAGCCTCTTGCAGGTGTGGCAGCGGCCGGCGGGGCTTTCGGGGCGCCTCCGATGGCGCCCCGTCAGGCGACTCCGCGTTTCTCATTTCCTCCCGCCCAGAACCCGCAAGCGGCCGCGAACGTGGGTCCGATGCCTGCCTCGCCGGCGGCGCGCGCAGGGCAAGCAAACACAGGCGGCGCGGCGGCGGCCGCGAACCGACAAGATGCCACGGCGCCGGGCGGGGTGACGGGGATTCTGAGCCCTGTCGAGCAAAACGCGGCCGACAAGATCCTGGTCGAGGGTCACTGGCTCGGAATGGAAACCGTGGATTTGACCGCCCCTTTGCGGAGCGTGTACAGAATCCCGACGAACGTGTCCGGCGTGATCGTGGATGAGGTCACGCTGGAGTCCGCCGAATCGGGGATTCTGGCCGGCGACGTCATCACGAGCATTGAAGACCGCAAGACCCCGGACCTGGGGGAGTTCTTTCGAGCGACCTTGGCGGTAAGTGCGAAGAAGCAAGCGGAGGTCGTTGTATGCCGGGTCGGCGTGGAGAAACGCTTCATGCTCGCGGCGAAAAACTCGCCCGTCCTGGGATTCGCCGCGATGGAGGGCGCCCAACCGATCCGGCCCGGCGCCCTCAGTCCGCACCGTCAGCCGCGCCAGGCCTGCACCGCTTGTCACATCATCATGACAACGGGGGGGCAACTGCCCGTGGACGCCGGAGACATTCTCCCCTCGCCTCCGCCGATCCCCGCGGGCGCCAGGGCCCGCCACGCTTACCGAGGCGCGTGCAACAGCTGCCACCCGATCATGAGGTGACCACGTGCGGCGCAGGCAGGTCCCGCCGCGGGGGCCCAGGCCGTTTGCCGGCGTCGGGCAGCAAGGCAAGAGCGGCAGAGACCGGAGCAAACCGCCGGGACGAGGAGGGCGACCATGGACCCGCAAGAAGAGAGCCGGAAGGCGCCGGACGTCGAGACCATGCCGTGCCGTTTGTGCGAGGGCGGGGCCATGAGACGGGCCGCCATCAAGCCCTACAACGTCAACGCGGCCATCGCGCTCCTTGTGGTGGGCGGGCTGTGCTTGGTCACGGGCGTCCTGTCCCTCATCGGATTGGTTCTGGTCCTGATGGGGGGCTATTTCGCGCTCGCGAAGAAGGACGTCTGGCTTTGTGATCGGTGCAACGCCATGGTTGAACGACTGTAATGGATCTTTTGGACGGAGCGTATGCGGCTGTATCGGTTTCCAGACCACTTTTGCCGTGATTCCAGACCCTACTGGGCGCTGTTCATCTGCTTTGTCCTGTGCAACGCCATGTTGCTCTACACCCTCTACACGCGCCAGCCGGAGAGATACCGTCGCATTTCGCGATGGCTCTCGCACAAGCCGCTGCACACCGCCGATTTCTCCGGCGTGCAGCGGGCGAACCTCGTGGCCGGGCCCGCAGACCAGCCTGGGAATGCTTGGCAGAGCGGAACCCCCGGGAACGACGCCCCGCGGCCCGCAAACCAAGAGCCCGGCTGGGGGAAGACCGTCGATTTCATGGGCATGACGCTCCGCGACGCCCCGCGGGTCAAAGCACGGGCAAACAGGGCCGGCGGCAGGAGGCGCCCCCGCGGCGTCGAGATCGCGTCGGTCAGAAGAAAGAGCGTGCCTTACCTGTCGGGATTCCGAAAGGGCGACGTAATCGTCTCGGTCAACCGGATGCCGTGCCGGTCGGTTGACGATCTCGAAGCGACTGTCCGCCAAGCGGATCTGTCCCAGGGGATCCTGTTCGACGTTCACGGGCAGAACGGGCCGTGCTACATGACCATCGAGACCGGCGCCACGAGACGTTAGCGAAAAACAGTGGACGACGGACGTTTGGAGTCCAGCCACACGAGTGGGATTCATGCCAGGCAAAGCATACTGCGATCGGCCGATCAAGCACCTCTTCTGGGTCATTCTTTTTCTGACGATCATCATCTTGATCGGCACGTACTTCTATGCCGGCGGCAAAGCGAGCGGGAGCGGGACGGACATCGGCGGCGCCGTCGTGGGAATGCCAATCGTGCGGAACGCCGAAGCGGTGAGCGCGGTCGACGCCGTCACCATGGCCACCCCCAAGGGAGGCCTGAAACTGGTTGGCGGGGCCGGCCAAACCAGCGCGGCGCCCGACGCCTCCGCGTTGCTGTCTCCCGCGCCCCTGGCGAACATTCAGGAGATGCTCAACAACGTGGCGGCGACGGCCAATCCGTCCGTGGTCCATATCGAGGTGTTGAGGCCAGGGCTCGCGGGAGCCGGCAACATACGCACGGAGAGCATCGGGTCGGGCGTGATCGTCGACCGCCGCGGCTGCGTCCTGACGAACTACCACGTTCTGAAAGACGCGACGCGCATCTCCGTCACGACCTGCTCGAAGGCGGGCAACGCGACCTACGAAGCGAGAATCGTCCACAGCGACGTCGGCGCCGATCTGGCCGTCATACAGATTCTGGGGGAGACGGATTTTCCGGTGGCGAAATTGGGAGACTCCGCGACCCTCGAGGTGGGCGACTGGGTGATGGCCATCGGCAGCCCGCTCGACCTGATCCAGACCGTCAGCCTCGGAATCATCAGCGCTTTGCGCGAGACGGTGCGGATCGGCGGCGTCACCTACTACGAGATGATCCAGACCGACGCGCACATCAACAAGGGAAACAGCGGCGGGCCGCTCGTCAACATCGGCGGCGAGGTGGTCGGCATCAACACGGCTATCTACGCGCCCGACGGCGGCTTTACGGGCGTGGGCTTCGCCATCCCGATCGATCACGCCAAGGTCGTGCTGGACGAGTTGAACATCGCCCAGCATCGGTTCACGGCCGTCGTAGCTAACCTGACGAAGTCCCAGATGAGCGTCCTGAAGAAGGGCAGTTGGCTTGGGGTCGAAGGCTTGTCGGTATCGCCCGATCTCTCGGCGAAATTCGATCTGGCCGCGGACCGGGGCGTTTATGTGGCCCATGTTTACGTGAATTCACCCGCTGACCGTGCGGGTTTGCGGCGAGGAGACATCATTATCTGGCTGGACGACCGCAAGATCGGCGGCCTCGAGGATCTGCGATCCGCCCTCGGGGGCGCGCCGGCGGGCCAGGAGATCGCCCTGCGAGTGTGTCGGGGCAATCGGGTCTATGACGTGTCGGCAATCACGTCGGCGAAATGGTGAAAACGTCCGCGCTCCGCGATGCGCGGCGATCTCTGGCGGCCCATGTCCGGCCACGGTGGCGCCTGGAGGAAAACGTCATGAGAAACGTACTGGAAGACTGCTTGGAATTCCTGCTGAAGACGGTGGGCGGAGTTCTTGTTCTGTGCCTGGTGGCCGTACTCGTCTTTTTCGCCGTGTTCTGGCCGCGCGCTGAAACGGAGCCCGGGCCTTGGCTTGGCATCGTTGGCAGGGACGTCGACTCCCAGGCGGCGCAACAGTACCGGTTGCCCTTCAGCAACGGAGTGTTCGTGGAGAAAGTCATCGCCAGTTCCCCCGCGGACCACTCGAACCTGGCCCCTGGGGATTTCATCGTCAAGTTCAACAACCGCATCGTGTTCGGCCAGGACGAGTTGCGGAACTTGGTCCTCGACTTCGACCCAGGCGAGGAGATCTGGATGACGGTCTACCGCGACGGCACGTACTACAACGTCATGCTGAGACTCGGCGCGAAACCGAGCGACCAGTCTCTGCCGGCTCAGGCCGTGGCCTTCGCGCCCGTCGCCGGGGGCGGCCAAATGCTTTTCAGCGGCGCCGGCCCTGCCGCCGCGGGGCTGCCGCCGGGAAGGACCCCGCCTCCGATCGCTGCTGACGCGAATCTGCCCCACGCTTACCGGGGCGTGTGCTCCAGTTGCCACGTCATCGTGAGCAGGGCGCAGGCCAGTCAGCCCAACAACCAGCTCGTGGCCGCCCTCAGGCAGATGCAGAACGCGCAAGCCCCCGGCGCGCTACCCGGCCAGTCGGCGCCCGCTTGGACCGGGGGGCAGCCGCTGCCGGGACAGAACCTGCCCGGCGCGCAACCCCTGACGCCGCTCGAGGAGTTCAGCTGGGCCGGCATCGGCGTCGAGACCTTCAATCCCGCCAACGCCGCCGGCGTGGGTGTGGGGCCCAACGTGACCGGCGTCCTGGTGGACGACGTCCTGCGGGGAAGTCGCGGGGAGCGAGGAGGCGTTCTTTCGGGAGATCTGATTCGCGAGATCAACGGTTTCCAGGTTTTCGACGTCGACTCCTTTGCGAACGTCGTCCAGGCCCAAGGGCTGACCGGCGGCGTCCTCTTGGTCAACCGAAACGGGAGATCCATCTACGTTACCGTTCCCGAGCGATAGTGTCTCGGGCGACGAGAGGAGCGCCGGCGTGCCGACCCGGATCCTGCTGACATCCATCGTGACGAACGTGGCGCTGACGCTGCTGAAATGTGTCGGAGGCGTTCTTACGGGCAGCGCCGGGTTGGTGGCCGATGGTTTTCACTCTCTGACCGACGTCATCTCCATGACCGTCAACTACCTCGGGATCAAAGCCTCCTCGAGGCCCGCCGACGGCCTGCAAGCCTACAACAACTATAGAAAGGAGATCATCGGCGCCCTCGCCGTCGCGGTTGGGCTGTTCTTCGTCGGTCTGCTGATTTTGGTGAGAAGCTGCTTGAAACTCGCAGTCGGCGTATCGCATTCGCCCGGTCTGGGGGCGGTGTTGATTGTCGTCGTTTCCTACATCATCACGCATGGACTCTATTCCTATTCAAAGAAGGAATCGGACCAGAGCGATTCACCCGGTCTGGCGGTCAACACCGAGCAGATCCGGCTAAACGTCTTGTCAACGGTCGCCGTTCTGATCGGCATCGCCGGCAGTTGCTTCGGCATGAACCGCCTGGACGCCGTCGCCGCCCTTTTCGTCTCGCTGATCATCATCTATTCCTCCGCGGACATTGTCCGCCGCATCACACAAGAAAGCGAAAAGGCCAGACTGAACAAGAAGCAGGTGGATCGAATCCAGAGTGCTGTGGCCGAGGCCGGTTCCGCCGCCCGCATCTCCCGGATCAAGACGATGATGGTTCGCGGCAAGACTTGGCTGTTCCTGGAACTCCTGGCCCCGCTTCGCGGGTCGCTTGACGCGGATGGAATGACCCAGCTGAAACACAACATGCTCTCCAATCTCCCGCATCTCGACAACGTCATCATTGGCGCGACGCCTCCCCGCAAGGCGAAATCGATGCGAGTCGAGATCGAGGATTTCGGCCGGGAACTCGAGGCGGCCAGGAACGGCCTCGTTGTCATCCTTGGCGTCGCCATAATTCTCGTCGCTTCCGCCTCGGCTCTCGGCGTGCGCCTGTTCCCGAGGGAGTACAGCGTTCTTCTTCCCGCAGACGAGGCGAACGCCGAGGCCTGGGTGTCTCCCCTGCTCGGTCGTGCGCGCTACTTCTACATTTACCGGACAGACAGCGACCAGGGCCGGTTCGTCAGCAATCCTCTGTTCGGGGCGGGAAGCGACATCGACCACCAAGCCGCTCGTCTGTTCCAGAAGTACTGCGTCGAGGCCGTTGTCGCTCGGAACGTCGGACCATACATGTTCGAAAGTCTCCGTTCCGCCGGCGTCGCGATCTATCAGGCCGAGCCCAACCCAACGATTCGTCGCGAGATCGAGCAGTTCGAGCACGGCAGGCTCCGCAGGCTGACCCGGCCGAACGTGGGCGTGAGATTCGGGCTGAGGAACCTGAAGTTGCTCAGCCCTTGGTACAACTGGCAGGAGAAATAGGCTGCCGCTTTGGCCGCCGGGACAGTGTCGCCCGTCGCAGATTTCTTGGAGGTGAGAAGCCATGAAATGCCTTGTCAAGGGATGTGAGAATGACGCGTTCCAGAACATGCTGTGCAAGGAACACTTCGATCCGGAGAAGCAACCTCCGGAGAACGCGGCAACCACGGGCAGAACGCCGCGAGAGAGAATGCCCGTGGGACAGCAGATGAGCCTGGCCGCCCACGCGGCCCTGCTCCTTTCGGGGAAGCTGGCCGGCTCGCTCGTTAAAGGCTACAAGGGACTCTTCTCGCTCACGCCGAAAGAACGGGCGCGGATTTTCGAGCACATCGGGTCGACCAGCCTGAAGGAGGGGCGTGAGACCGATTCCGTTTCGGCCTTCGAAAGCGCCGTCGAACTCGACCCGGGGAATCCCGACGCTCTGTGCAAGTTGGGCAAGGCGTACGCGGCGACCGGGGAGCATGAGAAAGCTCGCAAGTGTTTCGGGAGGGTCGTGGAACTCGTCCCCGATGACGCGGAAGCGGTTCAGGCGATGGGAGAAGCCTGTTACAACTGCGAGGATTTCGAGTCGGCGCTGAAGCGCCTTACGAAAGCGCGCTCCCTGTTCCCCCAGAGCGACAAGATCGCGTACCTCATCGGGCTGACCTATGACAAGCTGGGCGCCTTTGAGAAGGCGGTCAAGTTCCTGCAAAGCGCCGTCAACATGAACCCGAGAGAGGCCAAGTACTACTACAGCCTCGGGTTTGCCTACGACTCCAATGGGATGAAGGAAAAGGCCCTCGAGAACTTCAAGAAGGCCATGGAACTGGAGAAGGTCCAGCCGAAATGAGGCGGGACGCCCGGTTCTCCTCGGACGCGAAACCGCCCCGACGCGGCCCGACGCGGACGCGGCCTGCTTGGCTCTTCGACGCGGCGGGCGTCCGGCAACCGACGAAACGAGCGGCAAGATGCGAAGTGAACTCAAAGAAGCCGTAAGAAGGCTCCACTCCGAGGACTACCAGAGGTTGCAGGCCACCGAGAAACGGGTCAAGAGATCCAAGCGCCTGGAGGTCCTCCGTCCTCTCGCCGTGTGGGCCGGCCCGTCCGGAGGTCGCCGCTCTCGCCTCCGCTCTGCGGTCCTCGCAACCGTGGGTCTCATTGTGCTAACCTGCGTCATCGCAGCCGGCGTTTACTATTACAACATGTTCTCTTTCATTCTCGTCGACATGGACAAGACGAGGTCTCTGGTGGACAACGAGATCGAGCGCCGGGCGAACCTAATCCCAAACCTTCTGGTCGTCTCGGCCGAGTACAGCACGCACGAGAAGGCGCTCTACAAGCACGTTTCGGAAATGAGAAGCCAATTGGCAAACCACAAGGGAAATTCGAGCGCGGAGACCTCCCTAACGATGCGCAATCTCATGTCTTCGCTTCTCGCCGTCGCGGAACAGTACCCCGACCTGAAAGCGACGCAGTCCTTTGAGCAGTTGATGCGCGACTGGACGGAAACGGAGAACCGGATCGCCGAGGCCCGGGCCGCATATATCAAGACCATCCGGGACTACAATGCGCTGTGCACGACGTTCCCGAGCAACGTATTCGGCTTGCTCTTCGGCAGAGGGAAATGCGATCCCTTTTCCTTTGAGGAAGCCTCCACGACCCTCGCGGACGTTATGGGATTCTATTCGTCCTATCCCGCCAAGGGCCTGAGTGGCATCCCCGGAGCCGGCGACGCCGAGGCGCCCCAGAAGGTCGGCGAGAACGCGTCGACCCCCTCCGCTGAAGAGGGCGCGGAGCCCGACGGGGCGCTGGCTGACGCGGGCAACGCGGCCGGGACGGGAACGAAAGTCGCAACGAACGATGAAGCGGCTCCGAAGCCTGAAGGTGCACGGGATGAGCGCAACAAGCAATAGATGCCGGCGATGTCTGCGGACGACTGTCTGGATCTGCTTCTTCGAATGCCTCTTC
>DATKZW010000625.1:0-5726 GCA_035527775.1 Sumerlaeia bacterium
ATGGCGCGGGAGGTGATTGTGTCGGAGGAATTCCTGAGCAAACAGCCGACCACGGCCGACTACGTTGTGCGCCTCTACCGCGCCTTCCTGGGCCGTTTCCCCAACGACACGGAAATCGCCTACTGGACCGGCGAGCTCGACTCCGGCGCGCGAACGACCGACGACCTGATCGACCTCTTCGCCGATTCGGCCGAACTCACCGAACGCTTGAGGATGTACTTCGAAACGCCGTGAGGGGTGAAGGCGCCGTGCCCTATGACGGGATCATTGGCACAATCGACGCGGCCTTTGCCCTCAAGGACGACAGTGGCGGCGAGCTCTGCCTCTTTGACAACCTGGGAAATGTATTCACCAAAGACCTTGTCGAGACGGGGTGTGACAGCATCACCGCGAGCGGCGCCACAAACGAGTGGATTGCGAAAGATGGTTCCAGTATCCTGGCCTTGGTGGATCTGAGCGGCGCCAACGCGGGCCGGGTGCAAATCAAGGGAACTCTCAACGAAGAAGGCTCGCCCTCCGACTCGCACGTGTTCTATATTGAGAACGCATCGAGCCAAACCATCGCCAGCATCGACTCGAGCGGAAACCTGCACCTTGCGGGGAGACGCCATACTGATTGGTGGTGATGGTCTCCCAAGCCTTTAGGCAGACGCAAAGGAGACAGGACATGCGAACTCCGAAATCCAAATTGCGAGGAACTGAGCCTTCCAAAGGCCGCGTTCCAGGAAAGCGGCGCCAAGCCGCCGCAGCCCAAGGCAAGGGTCTCCTTCACCGGCAAGAAACAGAGGCATCTCCTCAAATGGGTTCTCGCCAAGGATTCCGCTTCGCCATGCTGATGGCGTGCTTGGCGGCGGCGTTCGGGGTTGGCGAGACGGCCCCAGCGGCGGAGGGCCTGTTCGGTCCGGAGTGCGTGATCGACTCCCCCGCGAGTGCTCTCTACAAGAAGGCCGTGGCGGCGGACCTGGATGGTGACGGGGACACAGACATCCTCTGGGGCTCGAAGCAGACACCCACTTCGCCCGGCGCCTTCGGCTGGTGCGAGAACGACGGCGCAACGACGCCCACCTTCACCTCGCACGCCATCCCTTCTTGCGCCGCCGGCGCCGCGTTCGTTGGGGCGGCTGACCTGGACGGCGACGGCGATTTGGACGGATTTACCAACGGGGCCGCCTGGTTGGAGAACGACGGCGGGCCGTCCCCCTCCTTCGCAACGCGCCTCATCACCACACTCACGCTGAGCGGCGGCAGAGTTCTCGCCGCTGATATGGACGGGGACGACGATAAGGATCTTCTTGTCGCCGACAAGTACGCTTCCCGCTTCGCTTGGTACGAGAACGACGGCGCAACGTCGCCCAGCTTCACGAGGCGCCCGATCCTCACGACCGCCCCGGAAGTGCTCTGCGCCTACCCCGCGGATATGGACGGCGACGGGGACCTCGATGTAATCGCCATCGGCCAACAACTCTCTTACCCACCGCCAGAAGTGCACTTCCCGATCGCGTGGCATGAGAACGACGGGCAAAAGCCGCCCGCCTTCATCGAGCATATCGTCGGCGCCGCGTGGGCCGGCAGCGATTGGGTTACCCTACTCGCCTTGGACCTCGATAAGGACACAGACTTGGATCTCGTTGTGAGCAGCTTTACATGGGAAGAGAACGTGGGAACGACATCGCCGATGTTTCTCCACCGCGGCATCGAGCACACCCGATCATACCCGATGGGATCCTTGTTCGCGGCGGATCTCGACCGGGACGGAGACGTGGATCTCCTTTACTCGTTCATGACCGTCCAGGACGAAGAAGACCCTCTCAGCAGGATCGCTTGGTTTGAGAATGACGGAGCGTCCCCCCCCAGCTTCATCGAGCGCGAGATCCCCGCAACCCCTCGCATCTGTCGTGGGTTTACTGACCTTCCCGACGTTCACGGCGCGGACCTGGACGGCGACGGCGACGTGGACGCGTTGTCCGTGTGGCGAGACAAGATTTCCTGGTTCAGGAATCGCGGCGCGGCACCAAGGACCCCGACGCCCGGCCCCTCTCCCACGCCCGGCGCCTCACCGACCCCCACCCCAACGCCCACGCCGGAGCCGACGAGCGCGCCCACGGAGACCCCGACGCCGACGCCCGCGCCGATCGACGGTCTCATCAGGTCGTTCTACACGCTCGTTCTCGGGCGCGACGCCTCGCCCAGCGAAGCCGCCGGCTGGCGCACCTATTTCGACTACGTCGTCAGCTTCGACATCGACGTCCGCTTCATCCCGCGCGAGATGGCGCGCATCTTCTTCCTCTCCGAGGAGTACGCCGCGCGAAATCGCACCGACGCCGAGTTCATCGGGGACTGCTACCGGGTTTTTCTCGACCGCGAGCCGAGCGAGGGCAAGTTGAGCGCTTGGCTCGACGGCGCGTGGAACCGCGCCGAAGTCATGACCGTCTTCAGCGAGTCCGAAGAATTCGCCGTGCGGATCGAGGCGATCTATCCCGGTCTTCCCGGCGAGCCGCCGCGCAACTTTGTGACGTTCATGTACATCGGTCTTCTGGACCGGTTGGTGGACATAGGCGGCCTTGAGTACGCGTCTGGTCTGTTCGACTCGGCCTTCGCATCGGGGGGGATCGAGGCGGCTCGCGCGCAGGCCAAGCAGATGGCGCGGGAGGTCATCGCGTCCGAGGAGTTCCAGAATCTGATCCAATCCGCAAGCGGCGACCCGGATTCGGCCGTCGTGATCCGACTCTACCGGGCTTTCCTCGGCCGATTCCCCAACGACGCGGAAGTCGCCTACTGGACGGACGAGCTCGACGCGGGGCGCCAGACGACCGACACGCTGATCGATCTCTTCGCCGACGCGCCGGAGTTCACGGCGCGGCTGGTTGAGTGCTTCAGCCCGTAGGCGCCTCACTGGCTGTCGGACTTCGCGGTTTTCCGGGTCTTCGGCGAGGCGGGGCCCTCGTCCACAGCGCCCCCGCACGCGACCCCAGAGCCCACGTTGAAGACGCGCCGATAGGGACGGCGCGCCAGGCGGAAGGCGGCGTGGGCGCGCCTGGGGCGGTCGCAGCACGAGCCGCCGCGGACGTCCTTCCGGCCGTCTGCCGCCATGCCATACTCGTTTGGCTCGCCATCGCAGGTCACCGCATGAACCGGCCGCGGGATCATGGTCAGCCCCACACCGGCAGTTCCTCTTTTTCAACGCGAACGACGCTGACACCCACGAGATAAAAAAGGATGTTGACACGGCGGTCCGGCGCGTATATTTCGTTATTTGGCGAAGTATAGGAGAGCGCCGTGCGCGAGTTCATGACCATCGCCAAAGCCCTCGCCGACGAGAAACGCGTCCGCATGCTGCTCGCCTTGGGGGCGGGGGAGCTGTGCCTCTGTCAGATCACGGAGCTCTTTCGCCTCGCCCCTTCCACCATCTCGAAGCATCTGTCCCTTCTCAAGCAGGCCGGGCTCGTCGAGACGCGCAAGGAGGGGCGCTGGATGTTCTTCCGAATCAACGACGCGGACATGTCCGACCAGGGCGCGCGCGCCGTCGCCTGGGTGCGCCAATCCCTGCGGGACGCCGCCCAGGTTCGTGAAGACGCGCGTCGACTTCGGCGAATCCTGAGAATCCCGCGGGAGGAACTATGCAGGCGGCAGAATCGAAGCGGGGCTGGATGAGAGACGTCCTCGAAGGATCTCAGGCCGCAACGCTACGGCGCGGAACCGAGGGAGGGTGATTTGTGACAAGCATAGAGAAGAGGGCGCCGGCCGAGGACTACCCGCCGGAGGAGGGATGTTACCTTCGGGGAAACGACTACTCCCCCGTGGCCGTCGTCATCATCCTCCGCTGGATGCGCGAGGAGACCCCGCCCGAGATCGAGGACCTGGTCCGCGCGGCCGTCGAGAGCGGAGCGGCGCTGGCCGGAACGCTTCAGACCGAGAACATTGGTCTGGAGAAAGTCATCTGCAACATCGTCGCCAACCCCAACATCCGCTACCTCATCGTCTTCGGGCCGGAGTCTCCGGGACATCTTGTCGGCGACGCGATTGTCGCCCTGATGGCGAACGGCATTGATGAGCGCAAGCGCATCATCGGCGCCAAGGCCCCCACTCCGTATCTCTTCAACATTCCCGCGGAGTGGGTCGAGAGGTTTCGAAAACAGATCACACTGGTGAATCTCATCGACGAAGGAGCGCCGGACTTGCTGCGCCAGGCGATCCGGAGTTGCTATCAGGAAGAGCCCGCCGCTTTCCGGGATTACGCGCTCCACGATCCGGGCGCTTATCCGGAGCCCCCCATCGGCGGCAAGATCACCTGGCGCGTGACCCACCCCGAACGGGAGCCGAAGAACGAGAAGGAGCGGGGTCAGGCGGAAAAGCTGCGCGCCTTGATGGAACGCGTGAAAGGCGCCGTCGATCGGAAAACGCGAGGGGACGCAGAGAAGTAGGGAGCGTGGCGAAAGGAGGTCAGCGAATCGTGGGAAAGGACGCACCAGGACTCGGCAAACCGAAATCGGAGAAGGGGCTCAGCGTCTTCGAGCGCTACCTGACCTTTTGGGTGGCGCTGTGCATCGTGGCCGGCATCGTGCTGGGGAAGATGGCCCCGGGGGTGGCAAAGGCCCTGGACGGCATGGCGATTCGCGTCGGCGGCGCCCCGGTTGTCTCCATCCCCATCGCGGTCTGCCTCTTCTTCATGATGTATCCCATCATGGTCAAGATCGACTTCGCCGAAGTCATCCAGGCCGGCAGGAGCGGCAAGCCCGTGGCTCTAACCTTGTTCGTGAACTGGGCGGTCAAGCCGTTCACCATGTATGCTATCGCCGTATTCTTTCTCGGCTTCGTGTTCCGAGGCTTGATTGGGGCGGAGGCCACGGATTTGGTCAAGATGCCCTTCGGGTTGGACTTGCCGTTGGGCGCACGGCACGGCGCCGGGACGGTAGTGATGGCGAACGGCATGAAGATGCTCCAGGTCCCGCTGTGGCGCAGTTACCTTGCCGGGTGCATCCTGCTGGGGATCGCGCCGTGCACGGCCATGGTCCTCGTCTGGGGATACCTGGCGAAAGGCAACGACGGCCTGACCCTGGTCATGGTTGCCGTCAATTCCCTGACGATGCTCGTTCTCTACGGGCTGCTGGGCGGATTCCTCTTGGGAGTGGGGCGGCTGCCCGTTCCGTGGCAGGCGCTGCTTCTGTCCATCGCGATCTATGTGGCCTTGCCGCTCGTGGCGGGATACCTCTCGCGGAAATGGATCATCGCCGCAAAAGGCGAACAGTGGTTCAAGACGAGGTTTCTCCACGTGCTCACTCCCGTCACGATCATTGCCTTGCTTGTGACCCTCGTGCTCCTTTTCAGCTTCAAAGGCGACATGATCCTCTCCAACCCCCTGACAATCCTGTGGATCGCCATTCCTCTGTTCATCCAAACGAACCTCATCTTCTGGCTCGGCTACGGCCTTGCGAGATTGCTCAGGCTGGAATATCGCGACGCCGCGCCGGCGGCCATGATAGGAGCGTCGAACCATTTCGAGGTCGCCATTGCCACGGCCACCATGTTGTTCGGCCTCTCCTCGGGCGCCGCTCTCGCCACCGTGGTCGGCGTGTTGATCGAGGTTCCGGTTATGTTGATGCTCGTGAAGATATGCCTTCGCACCCAGAGGTGGTTCAGGCCGTAGAACCGAGAACCTGCCGGTCTCCTTCGCAAGTTCAGTGACGTATTATTCTCTGACAGGATTAACAAGATGAACAGGATGAATC
>DATKZW010000626.1:0-4041 GCA_035527775.1 Sumerlaeia bacterium
GGTCGTCACACACGGCAATTTCAAGATCGACAGCGCCGTCCAGATTCTCGCGAAGCCGAGCATGATGAATCCCGAAGGCGGCGGGCCGCCCTTCGGGCGCGATCACGGCCAGGCGCGCGGGGCGCCCGCGGCGGGCGCGAAGCCGGAGACGAAGGTCGGACGGCTCGACGCTCCCGAAGCGTTCCGCAAGCAGATCGACGGCGTGCTGGCGGTCTATTTCCGCATTCACCACGCCCTGAGCCGGGACGACCCCGCGTCGGCCTCCGGGGAGGGGAAGAACCTGGCGGAAGCGCTCGGCGCCGTGGACATGGGCCTGCTCGAGGGCGAGGCTCACATGGCCTGGATGAAGGAGCTGAGCGACCTGACGAAGACGGCTCAAGCCATCGGCGCCGCCGACGACGTCGTCAAGCTGCGCGAGCAGTTTCATCTGCTGTCGGAATCCCTGACGGCCGTGGTGCAGCGTTTTGGCTCGGGCGGCGCGCAGGCCGTGCTGCAGTTCCACTGCCCGATGGCTTTCGACAACCGCGGCGCGAACTGGCTCCAGAACAAGAGCGGCGTCGAGAACCCGTATTTCGGCCAGGCGATGTTCCAGTGCGGGGAGCAGACGGCGACGCTGGCGCCGGCCGCCGAGTAGCGCGGGCGAGACGTCCCACCGAAAGAGTCATGATGAACGATCCCAGTTCGCACGTCCCTGCGTCTCCTTCCATTCTCGACCGCATCATTCGGTTCTGCCTGGAGAACAAGTTGATCGTTTTTCTAGGCGTCGCGCTGGTTCTCGTTTGGGGCGTTCTCGCGGCGCCCTTCGACTGGCAATGGGCCGAGACGCTGCCGCGCGACCCCGTGCCCGTGGACGCCATTCCCGACATCGGCGAGAACCAGCAGATCGTCTTCACGAAATGGATGGGACGCTCGCCGCAGGACGTGGAGGATCAAATCTCCTATCCTCTAACCGTCGCCCTGCTTGGCGTTCCAGGGGTGAGAACCATCCGCAGCTACTCGATGTTCGGCTTCTCGTCGATCTACGTCATCTTCAAGGAAAAGGTCGACTTCTACTGGTCGCGCTCGCGTGTGCTCGAGAAGATCAACAGCCTCCCCGCTGGAACGCTCCCCGAAGGGGTGCAGCCAATCCTCGGTCCCGACGCCACGGCCTTGGGCCAGGTCTTCTGGTACACCTTGGAAGGACGCGACCCGCGGGGCAATCCCACGGGCGGATGGGACTTGCACGAACTGCGGACGATTCAGGACTGGTACGTGCGCTACGCGCTCTTATCGGCCGACGGTGTCGCCGAGGTGGCGTCGGTCGGCGGGTTCGTGCGCGAGTACCAGGTCGACGTCGATCCCGACGCGATGCGCGCCCACGGCGTGAGTCTCGAGCAAGTGGTCGACGCGGTCCGGGCGTCGAACATAGACGTGGGCGCGCGCACCATCGAGGTCAACCGAGTCGAGTACGTCATTCGCGGCCTGGGGTTCATCAAAGATCCCAAGGATGTCGAGAACGCCGTCATCAAGACGAGCGACAACGTGCCCATCTACGTCAAGAACGTAGCGCGCGTCTCGCTCGGACCCGCGCCGCGCAGGGGGGCCCTCGACAAGGGGGGCGCCGAAGCGGTGGGCGGCGTGGTCGTGGTGCGCTACGGCGGAAACCCCCTCGCGGCGATCAAGAACGTCAAGAAGAAGATCGAGGAGATCTCGCCCGGGCTTCCGAAGAAGACCCTCTCGGACGGGACGGTGAGCCAGGTCGCCATCGTTCCCTTCTACGATCGCACCGGCCTGATCTACGAGACTCTCGGAACGCTGAATGCGGCTTTGGCCGAGGAAATCCTGGTCACTATCATCGTCGTTCTGGTCATGGTGATGCATCTGAGGAGCTCGGTGTTGATATCCGGTCTCCTGCCGCTTGCGGTGCTCATGTGCTTCATCGCCATGAAGCAGTTCGGCGTAGACGCCAACGTCGTGGCCCTTTCCGGCATCGCGATCGCCATCGGCACAATGGTCGACATGGGCATCGTGATCTGCGAGAATATCTTGCGACACCTCGACGAGGCGAAGCCGGAGGAGAACCGCCTCGAGGTCGTCTTTCGGGCGTCGAGCGAAGTGGGAGGCGCCGTGCTGACGGCCGTCTCGACGACCGTCGTCGGCTTCCTGCCGGTTTTCACGATGGAGGCGGCCGAGGGGAAGCTCTTCAAGCCGCTTGCCTTCACCAAGACTTTCGCCTTGCTTGCGTCGGTCATCGTCGCGCTCACCGTCATTCCCCCGACGGCCCACATTCTCTTCGCCGGCAGAATCCGGGGCAGGATTCTCCGCACCGGCTTCTATGGCCTGCTTGTTATTCTTGGACTCCTCCTGGCCACGCCGCTTCTGGGGAAAGGCCTGGCGGCAATTGGCGTCCCAATCTCTGCTCTGGCGGAATCGCTGCCGTGGTACGTCGGCGCGGTCATCGCCCTCATCGGCGCGTGGCAACTGGCGCAGGATCGGGTTCCGGAGCGAGGTCGCCGGATCATCCCCTATGTGACAATCTTCGCCGCCGCCGCGGGCATCGCCTATCTGCTCGCCCGACACTGGCTGCCGCTCGGTCCCGAGAAAGGCGCTGCGCGCAACTTCGTATTCGTCGTCGTGGTGATCGGCGGCCTCTTGCTGTTTATCCAGCTATTCCACTTCCTCTATCGGCGCATTCTCTCCTTTTGTCTGGCGCACAAGGCCCTTTTTCTCCTCGTCCCCGTGGGTCTGACTTTGTGGGGGCTGCTTGCGTGGCTGGGGTTCCAGAGGACCCTCGGATGGCTTCCCGCGTCGGTGAAGACGCGACCAGTCGTCTCGCGATTCGCGCACGCCTTCCCCGGTCTCGGCAAGGAGTTCATGCCCCCTCTCGACGAGGGATCGTTTCTCTACATGCCGACGACCATGCCCCACGCCTCGATCGGCGAAGCCCTCGACGTTCTCCAGAAGCAGGATATGGGCTTTGCCGCCATCCCCGAGGTCGACTCCGCCGTCGGCAAGATCGGGCGCGCCGAAACGCCCCTCGACCCCGCACCCATCTCCATGGTCGAGACCGTCATCAACTACAAGCCCAAGTACGTCATCGACAAGGACGGACGACGTCTCACCTTCCTGTTTCTGGAGAATGAAGAGGACCTCTTTCGGGCCGAAGGCGGAACGCCCTTGCCCGCTCGGGACGGGAAGCCTTACCGAGTTCAGGGCCGTTTCGAGCGCGACGAGGAAGGCCGCCTCATCCCCGACCCTAAGGGCAAGCCCTTTCGGCTCTGGCGTCCCGCCCTCGATCCCGACCTAAATCCCGACCGCAAAGCGTGGGACGGCATCAACGCCCCGGGCGACATCTGGGACGCCATCGTGAAGGCGGGAGAAATCCCCGGCTCGACCTCGGCGCCCATGCTCCAACCCATCGCCGCACGCGTCGTCATGCTCCAGAGCGGCATGCGCGCGCCCATGGGAGTGAAAGTGAAAGGTCCGGACCTGCCGACCATCGAGAAAGCGGCGCTTGACATCGAGAGGTTCCTCAAGGAAGTCCCCTCGGTCGAGCCATCGGCCGTCGTGGCCGACCGGATTGTGGGCAAGCCGTATCTTGAGATCGCCATCGACCGCAACGCCATCGCCCGTTACGGCATTATGGTCGAACGCGTGCAAAACGTCATCGAAGTGGCCGTCGGCGGGGAACAGGTCACGTCCACCGTCGAGGGGCGCGAGCGCTACCCCGTGCGCGTGCGCTACATGCGCGAGCTGCGCGACAACATCGAGGCGCTGGGGCGCATCCTCGTGCCGGCGCCCGACGGCGCGCAGATCCCTCTCTCGCAACTCGCCGAGATCCGGTACGTGCGCGGCCCGCAAATGATCAAGAGCGAAGACACGTTTCTGGTCGGCTACGTTCTCTTCGACAAGAAGCCGGGCTGGGCCGAGGTGGACGTGGTCGAGCAGGCGCAAGCCTACCTCAAGGCCAGAATCGCGAGCGGCGAGTTCGATCTGCCAGCCGGCGTCAGTTACACCTTCGCCGGGAGTTACGAGAACCAGGTGCGCGCCGCCAGGAAGTTG
>DATKZW010000627.1:0-4535 GCA_035527775.1 Sumerlaeia bacterium
CGATGGAAGTCGGAATCGAGAGGCGGCGTTTGTGAAGAGTGGCCTGATTCGTGTAGCGCACGGCGAGGGAATCGGCGTCGACCAGTCTCAAATCCATGCCCAGCTTGATGTGGGAGTAGACAAGAAACCAGAACTTCGAGACGCGGGTGACCTCGGCATAGAGCAGCCCGTCGGCGAGATCCGTGCCTTGGAAGGCCTCCGGCGGGATCTCGCGGGGCGGCAGGTTCAACTCCAGGCTCTTGGCCGCCACCGCCTCATCCACCGTCTCGAGTTCCACGTCACGGTAGTGGAGGGTTGACAAATGCGAGTAAAGACCCCGACGAATCATCGCGTTGAGGCCCTCCTTCTTCGTGCGGTTCACGACGGGCATAATGGCCAGCGACGCCATAGGGGACTTGTCCTGCATCTGCTCCTCTACGATGGGCCGTTCGCTCATCGTGTAGTACGAGCAGCCTTGCAGGGCCGCAATGGAAAGCCCGAACGCCGCCGAGAAGCCCAGGCGAACGAGAGTTCTCATCGGATTCCGGTTGGCGCGCATTGGGCAGCCTTACGGTTTCTCCACAAATGCAAGACCCAACTCATCCAACTGATCCCGCCCCACCGGCGCCGGCGCGTCCGACATCATGCAAACGCCGGTCTGGGTTTTGGGGAACGGAATGACCTCGCGGATGGACGACTCGCCGAGCAGGATCATCACGATGCGGTCAAAGCCGAAAGCGATGCCGCCATGGGGCGGGGCGCCGTACTGGAGGGCGTCGAGAAGAAAGCCGAACTTCATCCGAGCGGCCTCTTCGTCGATTCCCAGGGTCCGAAACACCAGGGACTGGATCTCCCGATCGTGAATGCGGATGCTGCCGCCCCCGATCTCTTCGCCGTCCAAAACCAGATCGTAGGCGTGCGCGCGAACCTTACCCAACTCGCCGGCTCGCAACGCGCCCAAGTCCTCTTCGACCGGCATGGTGAAGGGGTGGTGGGAAGGCGAGTACTGCTTCGTTTTCTCGTCGTACTCGAAGAGGGGGAAGTCGGTGATCCAGCAAAGGGCGGGCTTGGAGTCGTCGATCAGGCCGTTGTCGCGCGCCACCTTCAGGCGCAGCTGACTCAAGGCGGCCGCGGCGATCCCCGGCCGGTCGGCAACCATCAAGATGAGGTCGTCGGGCTGTCCCTCCATCGCGGTTCGAATGCGGGTCTGCAAGTCCGGATCGAAGAACTTGGCGATGCTGGATTTCAGCCCGCCCCGGTCGGCGCCGGTCGGCTCCACGACCTGGAACCACGCCATGCCGCCCGCCCCGCAGGTTCGCGCCGTCTTGTTTAGGTCCCCTTCCGCCCTGAGCTGAGTTCCCGAGTAGATCCGGGCGCCTCCCGGGACGCGGAACGCCCGCAGAACTCCTCCCGACTCGAGCGCGTTCGCGAAGACTTGGAAGGAGCATCCCCCGGCCTTGACCATGTCGGTCAGGTCGACGATCTCGAGGCCGAAGCGCAGGTCCGGCTTGTCGCTTCCGTAGCGCAGGATGGCCTGGTCGTACGTCATGCGCGGGAAAGGGGTCTGTAGGTCGCAGTCCTTCGTCCGCTTGAAGATATGCCTGACCAAGCCCTCCATGGTCCGGTACACGTCTTCCGGCGTGACGAAAGACATCTCGATGTCGATCTGGGTGAATTCCGGCTGGCGGTTGGCCCGGAGATCCTCGTCCCGAAAGCACTTGGGCAACTGGTAATACTTGTCGTAGCCGGCGATCATCAGGATCTGTTTGAAGATCTGGGGAGACTGGGGCAGCGCGTAGAAGCGCCCGGGCGTCAAGCGGCTGGGCACGAGAAAGTCGCGGGCGCCTTCCGGCGTGCTCTTGTTAAGGATCGGCGTCTCGATCTCAAGGAATCCTTCGCCGTCCAAGTGCTCGCGCACGGCCGCCATTGCTTTGGCGCGCAGGATGATGTTGCGCTGCATCTCGGGCCGACGAAGATCGAGGTAGCGATACTTGAGCCGAACGTCCTCGCTGAGCTGGGCGTATTCGTCGAGCTTGAACGGCACGGGGCGGGAGGCGTTGAGGACCTCGAACTCCGTGATCTTCAACTCGATCTCGCCGGTGGCGAGATTGGGATTGACCGTGCCTTCGAGGCGGGGGGTCACCTTTCCGCGCACGGCCAACACGTATTCGTTGCGCAAGGAATGGGCCTCGTCGAACCCCCGCGCGTCCATCGTCGAGGGGTCGAGAACCGCCTGGCAGATGCCGGACCTGTCGCGCAGGTCTATGAATATCAGTCCTCCATGATCCCGCCGATGGTGGACCCATCCTTTGAGTACGAGTTCCTTGCCCACGTCGCCCACGCGCGGTTCGCCGCAGTAGCAGCTGCGCGGGGCGTCTTTCAAGCCGCTCACGATGCTCGTTTCCTTTCCCCTTGTGGATCCGTTGGACGGCGGCCCTGGGATCGCCGTCCGCGTCCAGGAGCGAAACATGCAAACAGGGTCCGGGTCTGCCGTCCAGGAATAAGAGCCTGCCCTGCTGCGGGGAACGGGGCCCTAACCCTCCGTCCCAGGCGGGCAGAGAACACGGACTATAAACAGCCGTCGCTCGTTAAGTCAAGGGAAAGGAATGTTCTTCAGCGGGAAGCGGGACTCAGAGCGGGTGTCGCTCAAGAAAAGCCTGCACGAGCGGGATAATCTCATCGCCCGCGTCTTCGAGGACGTAGTGGCCGGCGTCTTCGAAACGATGCACTTCGGCGTCCGGCAAGTAGCGCAGCCATTCAACGAGAAAGTGCCGGTCGAAGACAGAGTCGCGAAGCCCCCAACAGATGAGCGTCGGCGCGTCTCGGAATTTCTCGAGCGAGGCCTGCGCCTCCGCGATCAGGTCATAGGAGCGGTCGCCGGGCCGCAACGGGATGTCCTGGACGAATCGGAGCGTCGCAATGCGGTTTGCCCAGGAATCGTAGGGCGCGCGGTAGGCGCGACGCACTTCGCTTGGCATCGGTTTGCGCTTCACGCAAACGCGCGAGGCGCCGAAGCTGAAGGCGTTCAGCCCGCGAACCAGCAAGGGGGCCAGCAGCGGCATGCGGCAGAGGCGCAGGGCCAAGGGAAACCTCGTCGCGTCCGGCTTGTGGAAGGCGGCGGTGTTGAAAATCACCAGCCGTTTGACCGCTCCCGGATGCCGCGCGGCCCACGCCATGCCGATTGCGCCCCCCCAGTCGTGCAGGACCAGCGTGACGTTCTCGCCCACGCCCAGTCGATCCAGAAGCGTTTCGAGATCGTCGACCCGGCGCGCGAGGACGTAGTCGTAACGCGAGTCGTCCGGCTTGTCGGAAAGCCCGCAGCCGATGTGGTCGGGAACGATGGCGCGGCGCTTGTCGCGGAGGGCGACGACCAGGTTGCGGTACATGAAGGACCACGTGGGGTTGCCGTGGAGCATCACAACCGGCTCGCCGGCGCCTTCGTCCAGATAGTGGCAGCGCAGGCCGGCGATCTCGAGATACCGGCTTTCGAAAGGGTAAAGGCTTTGCGGGATATTCCGTTTCACGCGCGATTCCGCGGCGCCATCCCCGCTCAGTTGGACATGCCCCCGCCGAATCGCACGTCGCCGCCCAGGTAGATGATGTCTCCCGAACTGCGCGTTCCGTTGGTCGGGTCATAGAGCAGCGCGTAGCGTTGCGGCTCGCCCCACTCCGGGTGGCCCGGGTAGAGTCGGTGCGCGAAATGCTCCCCGCCGTCCGAGTCGCGATCCGGCCCGTAGCTGTGCAGGCAGTAGGCCCGCTTGCCGTACATGTCGTTGTCATCAATCCACCAGTAGGTGTCCGCATAGTTGAAGTAGCGAAGACAGCGGACCTCGTCCGGCGTGTCCAACGGCATGAAGGGATCCTCGAAGTCCACGCTGGAGAGATAGGCGACGGGGGTGGTCAGCTGGCTCAGATGAGCCAGGAAGAGGGAATGATAGAGGGACCAGGGGTAGCTGTTGAAGTCAACGCAATACGCCTCGAGCCCGACGGCCACGCTGCGCATGTCGGCCTTGACGCGCGAGACCTTCGAGCGCACCTGCGCCTCGAGGAAGTTGGGCACGGCGATGGCCGCCAGGATCGCGATGATGGCGACCACGATCAGCAATTCAATCAGAGTAAATGCGCGACGTTCCATGATACGATCCTCCCGGCTTCCTTGAGGGTCCGCAGTGCGCCGGCGTTCCCCCCTTTGACCCCTCAAAGGGCCGTTGTTCCACCCCATTGGGACGATTCTCTCGGTTCCCTCGCTGAGAGTCAAGCGGAACGTCATCCAGCAAGCGGTCGGCTGCGTGCTGAGTTAGCTCCCCCGATAGACATGTCGCCTGTGGCCAACTCTTACCACGACAACTGCCAGCGTGTCATCTTTGATTCCGCAAATGATACGGCACACGCCCCGACGGACTCGATATTTCTCCTCCCCAGATATCTTTTCCCAGCCATGGGCCCGGGGATCTTCCGACAATGCATTGAAGCATTTCAGGATGCGAGCGACGTCCTTCCTGGGGATGTTGCGAAGATCCTTGGCAACGGATCTCCTGAAGACCAGTCTATATTTT
>DATKZW010000628.1:0-3703 GCA_035527775.1 Sumerlaeia bacterium
TTCCTCACGTAGGACGGGAGGAGGTCCGATTGGGTTGAGCGAGACTGCGCGAGCGTCGGGCCCACCAGGCCCGCACAGCACAGGACGAAGACAAGAGCCGCGCGAGAAACGGTTCGACGACACATCGATCCGAGGGGAGTAGGAAGCGTGTTCATGCGAATATGCCAACGATCCCTCGTAAAGTTGGGCCCGCTCAAGCGCTCAAGCGGATGACTACCGCTGCCACGCCCGCATCGGCAAGGTCAAGAAGGCGGTGTTCGCTGCCTGCCGCAGAGACTCTATCCGTCCTTGCGGGCGCCCCGCATCTCCCGCGCTTTCGCGTCGATCTCTTCGAGTTTGAAGCGCACGCTCACGATGAAGGGGCTTTCGCCTTCGATCCAGTGGCCGTAAGTCGTCGTCACGAACGTGCCGTCGGGCAGGAGCACGATGCCCGGATAGGCGCAGTCGGCGCTGCGGGTGTTGTCCATGAGGCGCACGCGGCGCTGGCCTTCGCGGCCGTGGACGATGTCGTCGTACGTCCCGATCCAGGCGACCCAATCGCCCCATGTTGGGCTCTCGTAGGCGCGGTCGCGGAAGGTGACGACGAGGCGGCCGTCGGGCGCGTAGCGGGCTTGGTGCCGGTCGCCGGTAAGGGCGGCGGGGAGTTCGACGGGTTCGGTCCACGTCTTGCCCTCGTCGTCGCTGAAGATGACCATCGAGTTGAACTTGCGGTAGTTCTCGCGCAGGAGAAGGGCGATCTGGTTTCCATCGGGCGAGCGGACGGCGCCCGGTTCGCACAGGCCGGCCTCGGGTCGGATGGCGACGATCTCCGGCTCGGCCCACGTCAATCCGCCGTCGTGCGAGAGCGTCTTGAAGACGTGCATGAGAGGACCGCGTTGGCCTCCCGCGCGCAGGAACCGGCCGTCGTCGTGGAAGAGGGCCATGTAGTCGCCATTCTTCAGACGGACAAGGTCGCCCATGGAGACGATGCCGCCGAAGTCGCCGATCGGCTCCAGGGGCGTCCACGTCGCGCCGTCGTCTTCCGAGACGGCCATGCGGTTGGGATAGAGCCCTGAAAACATAATGAGGCGCTTGACGCCTTCGCGGTCGGCGACGCGGTAGAGCGTCGGCGCTTCCTTGGACGTGGCCCAGTTCTCGGGTGTCGGCAGGCGTTCGCTCCACGTGAGTCCGCCGTCGGCGCTTCTCTTCATGACAATCCCGCCGCCGCCGTGGCCTTTGGGATAGACGGCGATCATCGTCTTGTTGTCCTCGAGCAGGACGGTCGTGGGGTGGCCCAAGTACTGGCCGGGTTCCTTGTCCACGACGACTTGGCGCTGTTTCTCGTGCGCAAGATCGATCATGGGAATCGTGTATCCGCGCGCCGGCGTCTTCGCGACGGCCGCCGCGCCTTTCCTCCAGTCATACCCCGGCAGGACCGCGCGGAACGGGGACGCCGGCAGGCCCTCCTGATTGACCAGGTTGCAGTCGGGGAACGGCGCCCACGCGTAGCGGACCGCCACGGGAGACGGGACTTCGGGGTTGGAGACGAGAATCTCGCCCCCTTCGGTTTCGGCCGTGGCCGTGTGGGACGTTCCGTCTTCTCCGAAGACCTCGAAGCCGACCAGTTCGCCTCCGCCGCGCGCCGTCAGGCCCCCGCCGACGTGTCGGAATCGGAGCCGCAAGGCGGCGCTCTCCTTCTCCATCGACCGAAAGACGGGACCCGAGTAAACGACGTCTTCCCCATACACGCGCGCCCGCGCCGCGAGGGCGAGCCGATGACCGACGTCGCGCTTGTTCTTCGGATGAATGTCCGTCGGATGGCCAATGTCAATCGTGACCGCCATCGCCGTGTTGGGGATGCCCAGAGCGCGGAGCTGGCCTTCGCGGAACTCGGGCCACTTCTCGGCGGGGTATCCCTTTTCCGTCCCCATGCCGGGCAGCTGCACGTAGAGGAACGGGAACGTTCCTTGTCCCCACGCACGCCGCCAGTCGTTGGTCAGGGCGGTGAACAGCTCCTCGTGCAAGAGCGGGTCGTGGCCGTTGGACTCGCCTTGATACCAGATGGCGCCCCGGAAGGCGAAGGGGATGAGAGGGGCGATTCCCGCGTCGAAGAGGAAGCCCGGCTCATAGGGATGATGCGGACGCGGAGGCGGGGTCTTGCCTTCGCTTCTCGCCCTCTCCGCGGCCTCGACCCACGCGGCCAGGTTCTTCCCGGCTCTTTCACGGACCCAGGAGTGATTCATCTCATTGTCAAGCCAATCGGCGAGCATGGGACGGAAGCGCGGATGCGCGTATAGGCTCGAGCGGCTGATCCAGGCTTCCGTCGGCGCGCCGCCGACGGCGTTGTGGATGAGGCCGATGGGAACGTCGAGGGCTTTGTGGAGCTCGCGTCCGAAGAAGTAGGCGACGGCGGAGAAGTCCTTGGCCGTCTCAGGGGTGCAGGCCGCCCAGGCGCCCGCGAAGTACCGGTCGGTCGTGCAGTTTGCAAGGTCTTCGTCGGTGAAAACGTGATCGCCGGGGTAAGCCGTTCCCTTGAGGTCGAGAAAGCGAATGTTGGGGTAGTCGGCTTTCGGGATTTCCGCCCCCCCGGACTCGGCGCCCTGAAGGGACCAGCGCATGTTGGACTGGCCCGAGCAGACCCAGACCTCGCCGACTAGAACGTCGCTCAACTCAATCCGGTTCTTCCCTTCCACAACAAGCTGAAACGGTCCGCCCGCGCGGCCGGACAAGACATTGACGCGCCAACGCCCGCTCCCGTCCGCGCCCGTTGTGACGGTCTGGCCGCGAAAGGCGACGGCGACTTCCTCACTCGGGTCCGCCCGTCCCCAAATCGGGACCAGCGAACCTCGCTGGAGCGCCATGTGATCGCCGAAGACCTTCGCCAGCTCGACATCCGCGACGGATGGCGCCGTCACAAGAATCAGGGCAAGGACAAAGCTGAAGATGTCGCGTTTGGCTCTCATTGGATGGATGCCTCCTTGGTTCGACTCCGTTCCGAATCGCAGGAGTCTTTCAGGTCCCACCGGGATCGTTCTCTTTCCGGACGACACGCGAGCTGTCACGGTTCTTGCAGCCCAAGAGTCTTGACAGCTCGCTTTGCGGGGTGGGCTCAAGATCTGAAGACCCCTCCCGCCTTCCCTCTCTTTCGCCGGCCGGAGGCCGTCTCCGACGCCCAGACCCAACGTGGGAGGCGGTCTCCCGACGCGTAGGGCACACTTGGGAAGCCGCCTCCCGCACTGAAACCAAACGCGAGAGGCTGTCTCCGACGCCCAGACCCAACGTGGGAGGCCGTCTCCGACGGGCGACCTCCCTATGGAGCCGCTTTGGGTCGCGTCCCCGATGGGCGGTCCCTTCACGGAAAGGCCTGCGCCGTCACAACAACAGTCTGGTTCATCTCGGCCGCCGTGGCGGGGAAGATCGGGTCCTTTCCGCTCTTCGGTTGCGCGCGAACGCAGTACTCGAAGTCCTCCCCGCCGATCGCCTTCGCGGGAATCGCGATAGAGTAGACGCCCCGCCCCCCGTGTTCCAGGGGCGTCGACGGAAACCTTCCTTTGCCCATGGAACGCCATTTCATCACCATGCGCATGTCGCATTCCGTCCCCGCCGCAAGGGCTCGGATTCTACCGATTCCCGCACTGAGGTCAAGGACAGAGTGTGCCGCCATTGCGTGCGAGTCGCATCTCCCTTCCGCTCCCTTCGCGGTTCTATGCCACGTCGAGACGAG
>DATKZW010000629.1:0-7679 GCA_035527775.1 Sumerlaeia bacterium
AGTGGCGGCCCGTCACGGGCTCAGGTGGATCCAGGCCCGCCGCATTGACGCCGAATTCACCGAGGGCGACATTTGCGGCGCCGACGCCATGCTGCTCAAGCCAACGACTTTCATGAACGCCAGCGGCGAGGCGGTGGCGCCCCTGGCGCGCGGCGAAGGTCTCGACGTCTCGCGCGACCTTCTGGTGGTGATGGACGACGCCAATCTGGCGCTGGGTCGACTCAGACTCCGCGAGCGGGGATCGGCGGGAGGCCACCGAGGACTCGAGTCCATCGCCGCCCACCTTCAATCGGAGGGTTTTCCCCGGCTGCGATGCGGGGTGGCGCCCGCGGGCGGGGAGACGGGCGAAGACTTGGCGGCCTGTGTCCTTGCCAAATGGCCACGGGCGCTCCGACCGGAGGTGGACGGTATGATTGCCAAGGCGGCGGACGCCATCGAACAGTGGCTGGAGACCGGCGACTTTGCGGCCGTCATGAGCGAATACAACGCGCGCGTCTGAAACGTGGCGCACGGTTTCCCGGCTTGGCCGGGTTTGCCAACGAAGGGACAGTGAGCCCGCGGACCCCGTCCGCGAAAGGCTTGAAATCGGAGGAGGAGAGCGTCTTTCGAATCCCCATGGCGTTGCGGCCTCTGCGGCCGGACTTCGCCGCGTCCCTGCCCCGGTCAGCGCCGTGCCTGAAAATGAACCGGGGCTACGAAGCCGAAGGGAGCGATTTGATTCATGGCACAAAACTACGAGTTCGTTCTTTTGCTGGACCCCGATCTTCCCCAAAGTAGCGTTCAAGAGTACCAGGATCAGTTTTCCAAGATCATTACGGACCACGATGGCGAAGTGGTTCACATCCAGACGTGGGGCAAGAAGCGCCTGGAGTATGAGATCGTCCGGAAGAAAGAGGCGATCTTCGTGATTTTCTATTTCCGCATGCAGACCGTCTCCGCCAAGCCGATCGAGGAGTTCGAACGGCAGGTCCGGATCAACGACGATCTTCTTCGGGGCATGACGGTCAAGGTTCCCGTGTTGAAGATACTCAATCTGCCGGCCGCCGACTCGGGCCGGGGTGGAGGAGCGGCATCCGCCCCCAAAGGCGAATCCCAAGCGGAGACGCCACGGGCCGAGACGGATGAGACGGCGAGTCCCGCCGCGGCCGACGAGGCGTCCAGTGGGCAGGAACCCGAAGCCGTTGCGCCCGCCGAGACTGAGGCGGAAGGCAACGGCGAATAACCCGTTGGGTTGGTGTGCTCGCTTTGCGAGATCGCGAGGAAGGGAGAGAGCGCCATGCTGGAGATGAACAAGGTGATGCTGATCGGGAACCTGACGCGGGATCCGGAGCTGACCTACACCTCGTCAGGGACGGCTTTGGCGAAGGTGGGACTGGCGGTCAATCGGAGCTGGAAAGACCGAACAAGTGGAGAGAGGAAGGAAGACACCGCCTTCGTGGACATCGACGTTTGGGGGCAAACCGCCGAGTTCTGCTCGAAGTACCTGGCCAAGGGCAGGCGCGTCTACGTCGAGGGCCGACTTCGGTTCGACCAATGGGAGACCAGCGACGGACAGAAACGGAGCAAACTCGCCGTCACGGCCGAACGGGTCCAGTTTGCCGATTCCAGGCCCACTGAGGGGCAGCAGTCCGTTGCGCGCGGAGGATCGGACGGTGGGGAGCAGGCGAGTTCGCCGCCGGCTGGCGTGGCCGGCGCTCCGCCCCCTCAGGCCGCGCCGGGAACGCCGCCCGCTTCCCCCGAGCCCTTTCCCTGCCCTGAAGAGCCGGTCCAGGACGAGGCTACCGCCGATGACCTCCCCTTCTGAGGGAAGGAACGCCGACTGGCGCGACCGCCGCGGCGACGCTGAGAAAACGAAAGGAGATCGGGCTTGAATGGTTGATCTACCCAAAGAAGTCCAAGAGATGGCTACCAGTGACACCGCCGCCGACCCGGCGAAGAAGCGCCCGGACGAGGCGACGGCGGCCGACGATTCCAGGCCGGCTCGGAGAGAGCGTGGCGCCAGATCCGCCGGCGATTTCCGAGGCGCGGGACGCGGTCAGGGAGACCGCGGCCGCGGCGGCGCAGGCCGAGACGGCCCAGGCCGAGATGGCGCAGGCCGAGACGGCGCAGGCCGAGACGGGCGCCGCCAGCAACGCCGGCGGCGCCGGTTGTTCGGCGGCGGGAGAGTCTGCCACTGCTGCGTGGACAAAATCAAATACGTGGACTACAAAGAAATCGACCGCATCCGACGCTACGTCACGAAGCTGGGCAAGATCCAGCCCCGCCGTTTGTCGGGCGCCTGCGCCCGACACCAGCGCATGCTGACGCGCGCCATCAAGCGGGCGCGACACATCGGCCTCTTGCCGTTCACCAGTGGCCGGGATTGATGGTGAAGCGCCGAGCCCCTCGGTGCGGCGGGCGCGAGGATCGCGGCACCCGGCTATTCCGGCCGTCACGACGCGAAGAAGGGAAACTCTTAGCATGGACGTCATCCTGTTTGAGACCGTCCCGAATCTGGGTTCACAGGGCTCCATCGTTTCGGTGACGCCGGGCTATTTCCGCAACTACCTGAGCCCGCGCCAACTGGCCGTCGAGGCGACGGAGGCCAATAAGCGCCGGCTGCAAGAGAAGCTCCGCCGATTCGAGCGCCAGGCTCAGGAAGAGCTGCATGCAGCCAAGACCGAGGCGGAGAAGCTCGAGGCCCTGACCCTGACCTTCAGACTCAAGGCGGGCGAGGACGACAGACTGTTTGGCTCGGTCACCAACGCGCAGATCGCCGACGAGCTGGCCAAGCATGGATACCAAGTCGACCGACACCGAATCGCAATCCCCGAGCCGATCAAGGGTCTTGGAATGTACACGGTCGAGGTGCGAGTCCACCACGACGTCGTCGGCAAGGTGAAGGTCCTTGTGGAAAAGCAAGAAACGGTTTCCTAGTGGCGCGCTCCCCGGAGCCCTGGGCGTTCGCACGGGATCCTGAGAGGAGCGGGCGCGCTCCCTTGCCCCGCAAGGGCCTCTCGCCCCGCAAGAAGCGTGACAGCCCATGGGAAGGTTCCGAAACAGGCTCTTGGCGATGAGCAGAGAGAAGGAAACCCGCGCCGCTTCCCCCAAAACCTGCCCGCCCATCCGAAGCCGATCCGGCGTCGCCATCACGGCCGTTGAGGCGGGAAGCCCCGCCGCCGAAGCAGGTCTCGCTCCGGGAGGGCGGCTTCTTTCCATCAACGGCTCTGCCGTGCGCGATGAGCTGGACCTCTTCTTCTTTACTTCAGACCCGCAACTGGACGTCCAGTTTCTGCGTCCGGACGGCAGCCGCGGGGAGGCGGCCATTGCCAAGGGGGGCGGCCTTGCGCTGGGGATCGAGATCGAACCGCTGCATCCTCGCCGGTGCCGGAATCGTTGCGTCTTCTGTTTCATCGACCAGAATCCGCCCGGCCTGCGTTCGGCCCTTTACCTCAAGGACGAGGACTTTCGCCTCTCCTTCACTCACGGTCACTACATCACGGCAACCGATCTGACCCCCGCCGACCTCGACCGCATCGTCGAGCAGCGCCTGTCGCCCCTCTACATCTCGGTCCACGCCACCCGCCACGACCTGCGCTGCCGCCTGCTCGGCGTCAAGCCGTCCCGCGCGCCCAATCTACTCAAGACGCTCCGTTTCTTGGCCGAGAACCGGATCGCGTTCCACTGCCAGATCGTCCTCTGCCCAAACTGGAACGACGGAGAAGAACTGGACCGCACGCTGGACGATCTGAAATCCCTTGAGCCCGCGTGCCTATCGGTCGCGGTCGTTCCGGTAGGACTGACTGCTCACCGCGAGGGCCTCGAGCCGCTTGAGGCCGCGACGCCGGAGTGGGCCGGCGCCGTCATCCCCCAACTGGCGCCGCGCCGGCAACGGGCATCGCGCCAGGGACGGCTTCCGGCCGGCGCCGGACGGCGGCGCGTTCTCCTGGCCGACGAGTTCTACCTCCTGGCGGGCACAGAGCCTCCCCCCTATTCGCAAGAAGAGATCGACTGCCAGATCGAAAACGGCGTGGGAATGGTGGCGAGTTTTTGGCAAGGCTGGGACAAGGCCCGCGAGCGGCTCGCGAAACCCTCTGCCCGGAGTTCCCTCGCGAGTTCCGTCTCGAAAGCCGGTCGGAAGCGCGTCGCGATGCTCACGGGGAAGCTCGGCGAGAAGATCCTCCAGCCGCTGGCCGCCGAACTGAACGCGTCCAAGGAGACGGAGGTCCGCGTTGTTGCGCTCGAGAACTCTCTCTTCGGGCCAAGCGTTACGGTCTCAGGGCTTCTGCCGGGAGCGGACTTCGACCGGGCTCTCGCCGAGCTCGGCGACGGCGCGGACCTCGTCCTCCTCCCCGCCAACGCTCTCCGACCCGAGGATGAGCGCTTCCTCGACGATCTGACTTTGTCGGACTTGCGGGCGCGCAATCCCGGCGTCCGAATCGAGGCCATCGCCGGCGGCGCCGTTGAAATCCTCCAAGCCTGCCGCTCAGAGTCCACGTCCTAGCCCGGAGCGTTCAGTTCGGATCCGAACTACGACCGGCAGAGGGGTCTAGAGTTTGGGCTTCAGGCGGCGGGGCTCGCTTCAGCCTTCGCGCGAAGCCAGTTCCGCAAACTGAGTGAAATCGGCGCGGAAAACCATGCCGACGCGACCGAGGGGGCCGTTGCGCTGCTTGGCGATGATGAGGTCGGCGACGACGTTGGGCTCCTCGCGCGCCTGCGATTCGGGGACCCCCGTCGCGCGCCGATGAATGAACATCACAACGTCTCCATCCTGCTCGATGGCGCCTGATTCGCGAAGGTCCGAAAGTTTCGGCTCGCGGTCGGCGCCGCGGCGGCTTTCGATGCCGCGGCTCAACTGGGATAGGGCCAGGACGGGCACCTCGAGATCGCGCGCGAGCGATTTCAGAGAGCGCGAGATCTCCGAGACCTCTTGCTGGCGGCTCTCCATGCGGCGTCGCCGGACGCTCATCAGTTGCAGGTAGTCAACGACGATCAGCGCCAGGTTCGGGCAGCGCATTTTCAGGTGCTGCGCCTGCAGGCGCAGCTCAACCGGGTCGATGCCGGGCGTGTCGTTGACGAAGATCGGCGCGTCGCGCATCTCTTGGGCGGCGACTTTGAACTTCTCCACTTCCTGATGGCTCAGCACGTTCTTGCGAAGCTTGTCCATCGACACGAGCGCCCGCGTGCAGATCATGCGCTGCACGACCTGGGACTCGCTCATCTCGAGGCTGAAAAGCGCCACCCCGGGGCGCTGGCGCCCGCCGTCGGGGGCGGCGTGGGCGCCCATGGCGGCCTGCGCCGCGATGTTCAGCGCCAGCGAGGTCTTCCCCACCGACGGGCGGGCGGCGAGAATGATGAGATCGGACCTCTGGAATCCGCCGGTCAGCGAATCCAAACGCCGAAAGTGAGTGGGCAGTCCCGTCACCTCTTGGCGGTACTCGCTTCGACGCGCGACGTCGTCATAGACTTCCTGAACGACTTTTTCGAAAGGAGAGAACTGCCTTCCGACGCTTTCCTTCAGGATTTCGAAGACCCGGCGCTCGGAGTCGCGCACGAGTTCTTCGGCTTCCTCCGGCTCGCTGTAGGCGTTCTCGGCGATCTCGGCGCTGACGCGCAGCAGCTGGCGCAGCATCGACTTCTCGCGCACGATCCGGGCGTGATGCAGAACGTTGCCGGGGGAGACCACGTACTGCTGGAGGCCCGTCAGGTAGGCCGGTCCGCCGATCTTCTCGAGACGGCCCAGACGGCCGATCTCATTGATGAGAACCATGGGGTCGATGGGCGCGTTGCGTTCGAAGAGGTCGACGACGACACGGAATATCTCCTGGTGGCGCGGATCGTAGAAATCCTCGGGCTGCAGGATGGCATAAACGTCGGCCACGGCGTTGGGGTTCAGGTAGAAGGTCCCGAGCACGGCCCGTTCCGCCTGAAGGTTGTGAGGCGGGGTGCGGACTTTCGAGATGTCTTGGGCCGTTGCCAATTTCGCCTTTCTCCTTTCCCGACGGCTCGGAAAGTCTTCGCCGACTTGCGTGCCCCGCTATATATCCGACCCGGAAGGGAAATGCAAGGATTCGTCGCGACAACTCATCGGCGAGGCAATGCGCGGCTAAGAGCCTATCCCAAAACCTGCGGGCGCCATGGCCGAACTCGTTTGGGCATGCGTGTCTTTTCTGCCATTGCCCAAGCTCCCGCCTGGGCGTGGCAGCCAGACGGGACATGGGTTTGACGAAGGCTCTAAGTCCTTCTCTTGCAACGTTCGAACGCCGTTCGATCGGAGCGCCGAGGAAAATACTTCTTGACGGTCTCGCTCCTTTTTCACTATACGCGACGTGCCATGACGCAAAAGAAAACCGCCGCACCCGCCCAAAAAGACGCGCCCACGGCCGTTTCGAGTTCGCGCAGACCGCGAACGACGACCGCGTCCGCCCGGAAGACTGCTCGCGAGACGAGCGCCCCCGTCCCCGACCAGGCGGCCTCGGCGCCGGGCGGGCGGAACCTGGTCATCGTGGAGTCGCCCGCCAAGGCGCGCACCATTGAGAAGTATCTGGGCAAGAGCTACCGGGTCCTGGCCTCGGTCGGCCACGTCATGGATCTGCCCAAATCGAGAATGGGCGTGGACATCGAGCATGACTTCAAACCGGAGTACGTCGCGATCCGCGGCAAGAAGAAGGTCCTCGACGCTCTGAAGAGGGCGGCGGCCGACGCTCCGGCCATCTATCTGGCCACCGACCCCGACCGCGAGGGGGAAGCGATCGCGTGGCACGTTGCCCGTTGCCTGAGGCTGAAGGACAACAAGGTTCGGCGCGCCACATTCAACGAGATCACCAAGAAGGCCGTCCTCGAAGCGATCGCCCGCCCGGCGACGATCGACGACAATCTCTGCATGGCGCAACAGACCCGCCGGATCCTCGACCGGCTGGTCGGCTATCAGATCAGTCCCCTCCTGTGGAAGAACGTCCGGAGGGGTTTGAGCGCCGGTCGCGTGCAATCGGTGGCCGTGCGTCTTCTGTGCGAGCGCGAAGCGGAGATCGAAGCGTTTGAGTCGCAGGAGTACTGGACCGTCGATATCGACGTCGAGGGGGAAACCCCTCCGCCCTTCAAGATTCGCCTCACGAAAATCGACGGCGGCAAGGCGGTCGTTCCGAACGGGGAGACGGCGCAGAGAATCATCGAAGAGATCCGGGATCTGCCGCTTGTCGTTCGCGCCGTCGTCAAGAAACCGCAACGCCGCAATCCCCAACCTCCCTTCATAACCAGCTCCCTGCAACAGGAAGCGGCGCGGAAGAACCGCACCTCTCCTAGCCGGACGATGGCCATTGCCCAAAACCTGTACGAAGGCGTGGACATCGGCCCCGAGGGGCTCGTCGGTCTGATCACCTACATGCGCACGGATTCGACGCGCGTGTCCGCGGAGGCGCAGTCGCAAGCCCGCGCTTTTGTCCGCGACCGGTACGGGGCCAAATACGTCCCCGCGCAACCCAACGTCTACGCGAGCAAGAAGGGCGCGCAGGACGCCCACGAGGCGATCCGCCCCACGTTGCTCGATCGGCCGCCCGAGACGCTGGAGGGCTATCTCGACGGGGATCAGATGAACCTCTACCGCCTCATCTGGAACCGTTTTATCGCCTCGCAGATGGCGCCGGCCGAACTCGAGCGGACGACCATCGAGGTCCCTCTCTTGGGCGACAGGTACTTGTTCG
>DATKZW010000630.1:0-7278 GCA_035527775.1 Sumerlaeia bacterium
CTTGGTCCGCGCGTCCCGGACGCTGTCGCATCCTCTCGGCGCGCGGCCGCGGCCTTGGCCCAAACCAGAGCCGCTCAAAATGCACCCGCTGTTTCTGTCACCTCCTTCCCGTGTGGAGTCTCCCTCTGTCTTCTCATGTTCTGTCCTCTCTTATGGATCTCACTCCTTACCTGGCCGTGCGCTCGGGAAGGCGCGGAACGGCGCGTATGTTTCGACGGGCGGACCCACCAGACGTTATGCGTATAATCTGCGCGCGGAAACGCGTTGTCAAGAAAAAAATCGCAGGTAAAATCGCGACCCCCTATCGCGGCCCCCGCCGCGGCCTGGCCCCGCCTCTGTCGCGACCGCGGACGCATCGTCGGGTTTCCTTTCTCCTACATCGACTGTCTCTCCCGGTCTGGGTGACTCAGCGGGTCTTGATCGAGACGCGTCTCGGACTTCACGACCTCGCGCCTCTATCTGCGCAGGCGGGACAACCCTCTACTGACTTCTGCCGCATCTGCCAGAGTGAGGAAATCGAGGGGGGAAGTCAACAGGCAATTCTTGACAAGATTTGGCGAAAAATGATAAGGGGGCATTCACTTGGCTCAGGCTGAGAGGCTGTATATTCTTGATTTCTATTGAGTTAGCACGAGATTGAAGCAAGCCCCAATGAGTCAGAAGATTGAAGCAAGCCCCAATGAGCCATATAAGTACAATAATTTCAGGTTTCTATGCTGTTAGAACCTGACTGAAGTGAATACCCCTAAAATGATATTCACGTTTGCCTCCTCAGGTTTCCGGCCTGGGGCGGAAGAAGACCTCTGCGCCCAAGCCAGTTGGCTTGGAGGGGCAGATCGCTGGAGGCCGGTCAGGAATGGAGAATTGGCTGGGGAGAATCCGCCCGGCGCCGCGAGGATCGTCGGGCGAGGGGTCTCGGTGAGAGGCGAGGGGCTGTGCGAGAGGGCCTTTCGGCGGCACTCCTCGAGACGCGCCTGAATCTGGCCGGCCCGTCGCACGTTTCCCCCCGGCGTTGACGGCAGACGATCCATGGCCGGACGAGGAGGCGTCTGGCCCTTCGCGCCCCTTTTCCCCGGAGGGCGAGTGAAAAGTGCGGTTCGACAGTGTGGCGCCGGCGGCTCGCCGAGGCGGCCTCCGCCCGCTCGGAATCCCGCGGGATCGAGTATACGAGCGATCCGGGCGCGCGCCTTCATCCGCCGACTTTGCCTGGGAAAAGAGAGGAATCTTCGCCGCGACCGGCCGCGGTCGCGAGCCGTCAGGACCCGAAGAACCCGGCTAGTCTTGCGGCGAACTCCTCGGAATCGGCGAAGCGGTCGACCAGATCGTCGATGGTTTCGAGCCCCCCGTCGAGTTGGCCCGTCCAATAGTCGGTTTCCCGGTCATTCGGGAAACGTCCGAGGAAGGCCCGGAAAAGGCGGATGACCCGCTCCTGGTTCGTCGGCTCCTTCGAGAGGAACTCCTGGGAGATCACGATGGCCGCCGCCATCCACTTGGCCAGATCCCGTTTGTTCCCGGCGAGTTCGAGCAGGATTGAGAAATACGCCAATCCCCCGCTGTCCACCAAGCGATCCAGGAGCCCGACGTACATGGCGGTTACGAAGTTGCGCGCCGGATCGCCCTGCATGCCGGGAACCATCGCCTCGATGCGTCTGGCAAACTCCTCGGACTCGGAGAAGATGGTCATGACTTCCGAGCGGTTCCAGACGCCCCCCAGCCAGTCGGCGAGCTCGCCGTCATTGGGATCGCGGTTGAGGAAGACGCGGTAGCAATCGGTCAGGAATTCGGCGTTCGTGCGATTGCGCGCCGCGTACTCCTCGGACAGGAAAAAAAGGCGGGCCATTTCGCGCGGGATGAAGCGCACGTCGATCCCAAAACTCGCCGCGTACTCGAAATAGCCCTCGCGCCATGCGTCAACCGCTCCGGGTTCGGGATCGCGTCCGAGAACAAGGCGGTAGAAGGACTCGATCAGTTCGCGAATCGGCTCAGGGGTGGGTGTGGACGTGAGGGTCGGCGTGGTGATCGGCGTGCCCGTGAGCGCCGGGGTCGGGACCGGCGTCGATGTGCTCGCGGGTCCAGGCGTAGACGTCGGGTCGGATTCGACGACCTTGACCCAATCGGTGGAACTGATGAGGACAACGCCGTCGCGAACGATCTCGCCTGTAATCCGGTAACGGCCCGTTTCCCAGCCGGACGTGTCGACGGCGCCGACGTACTCGCCGGGCCGCTCGGGATCTTCCGCGAGGATCAGGGTGAAGGTGGTTCCGCTTGGGGCCGCGATGATCGCTCTGGCCTCGTCGAAGGAGGGGAAGAGGATGTCCGTCAACCGTATCTCGAGGGTTCCGCCGACGGCGACGCGAGAGGGCGAGTGGATCACGGTCAGTCCCGTCAAGGAACCGGCGGGCGCGAAGGCGTGCCAGGGTTCGCCGGGCGGCGATGACCCGTCGTCCAGATAGCTTTGCATCCATGCGGGCATGTCGGGGGCTTGGCCGGAGTCAAGCATCTCGCGCCACTTGCTGTCGGTCAGGCGCTGACTCGACGGCATGGTGAACTCGTAGTAGGAGAAGGCCGCTCCCCGCGTGATGCGCAGCTCCCCCTCGGTCTCGACGATGACGTAGAGCAAGAGGGGCCGTCCCACGGCCTCCTCCAGGACTTTGCGGATGAAGTTGTCCGTGTGCACGTCGGCAATGACGGCCATGTCATCCTCTTCCTCGAAGCTGCTCGACGGGGACAGGTCGCTCATCGTGTCGCCGATCTCCTTGATGAAAACGTATTCCTCGAACGTGATCGGCTGCCCGGTCAGTTCCTTCTCGGCGATGGTTTTGAGACTGAGAAGCGCGCTCGCGAGGGCGGCCAAGTTGTTTCTGAACGGATCGAGGACGAGTCCCAGGTTCTCGAGACCGTCCTTCTCGTAGAGACTGAGAGCGGCCAGTCGGGCGAAGGCCTCGGGATTCGGTTCGACGTATCCGAGGTCCGCTTGGTACATGGGCGCACTATTAAAACTCGACTGCTTGGCGTAGAGGATGGTGTCGTGGCGCAGTTCGGCCCAGGAGCCGAGGGCCGCGGCGAGGTCTTTGTCCTGCCACGCGGGGGTCTGCATGAAGGGAGGATAGCCGTCCCCCTTGATCTCCAGCAGCGGCATCAGGCAGTAGAGCCAGTTCCAGTAGACGTTCTGGGCCCACGTCTCGGGCGTCATGGCCCGGAACTCGGCGCGAAGATCGTCGAGCTGAACGGGGACGTCGTCGTAAGCGTCTCGAAGCAGCTCGAAGGCCCTGCTGGAATGTAGGACGGCCATCACGTCGAGTCCTTTGGGCATGCGCCACGGGCCTCCGTTGCCGCCGGAGGTGACCTGCGTGATGTAGGAGTCGGGAATGTAGCGCTGTCCCATAAACCGGAAGCTCTTCCTGAAAGCGCCGCCGATCTGGGGAGCGGGAAGCGCCTTGGCCCGGGCGACGAATTGGCCGAGCGGGGCTGCCTCCGCCAGTTCGTCCGGACTCAATTCCCGGTAGTTCTCTCCGTAAACGGCCCGCGCGATCCGATCGAAGACGAAAACGTCGGCGTCCTCCGCCTTGCCCACAAAGAAGACGGTGGGCTGGTAGATCCGGTTCCAGACTTCGAGGGCGGACTGCCCCGTCGCGACCTCCGTTCGGTGAAGCAGTCGCGTCACGAGCAGTCCCTGAAGAATCGTCCTTCTCAGGATTTCTTCCGGGATGAAAGGCTCTTCAATGACAAACCGCATCGAGCCGTACCACATCATGGCGCGGAAGAACCGCTCCAGTTCCGGGTCCCCCTCGTAATGTCCTCGGACGATGAACTGGGTGTAGTCGTGCGGAGCGGCGAAGATGGGCGACAGCGCGGGTCCGGCGTGGGCGTCGATCAGAGCCCGCTCGGCGTCCACCAACTCCCGCACGGCGGGGAGCGGTGTGTAGGCGGTCCCGATCAAGGTTCTCGCGACCGAAAAGAACGCCAGGTTGCGCTTCGCCGCCTCGACAGCGACGGGGTTTTGGGCGGCCCCGAGATCCGCGTCGGAAGCGAGGAGCAGCGCCTCGGTGAGCGCCTGGAGATCGAACTGAAATTGCTCCTTCTCCAGAGTCTTCAGGATGAAGTCGAATTGCTCATGGAACACGTGAAGCATGGCGTCCACCGTCACGAAAACGGGGATCTCGTTCTCCAAGGCGTCGACGTAGACGTCGCACATTTCCAGGAATTCACTGGGAATGGCGACGAAGCCATTCTCGCGAAGCCTCGCTGCCTCGGTGTCCGTGAAGTGGAACTGGGAGTAGTTTACGACGTTCCCGAAATCCGGATCGATCGTGTACTGGCGCGCGTTGGGCGTGACGTTCACGAGGACCGGCCGGTACGTCGCGAACTCCCCTTCCACGTCCTCGACGATCGTGGCAAGCATTTCCCCGCGGGCCGCTGCGCCTAGAGAAGCCAGGAGCAACGCGACCGCGACGAGTCTTGGGCGCCGGCGTTTTCGCATTGGCCATCGCCTCCTTCCGTTCAACGCCGACCCTGTCGGCGTTGTGCTTCCGGAAGCAAGATCTGAGAAAAACTTCACTCTCTGCATTACACCACAGATCCGGAAAGCAAGCAAGGCGAAACGGATGACGCGCCCGCTTTTCGCAATCTTCGAGCTTTACACGGAACCTCAGATGACCTATCGTTCCGAGACGAGCGTGTGGCGCCCGCTCTATTCAGATCCCCATTGCGAAGGAACCCGAGTTCGCCCCTGGGAAGAGCGCGAAGCGGGCGGGTTTGACATCATGGCCGGACGGATCCCATTCTATCGCGCGCCGCGCGTGAGGGCATCGCGCTCACGGCGCGCTCTTTGCCTGCAAACGGCCGCCGCCTGCGCCTTCTTCCTCTTGGCCGGGCGCCCCGACGTCCGCGCGGACATGACGGACGTTTCCCTCAAGAATGGCGCGCGGCTCCGGGCGGACCTTTTGCACAGGAACGACGAACGACTGATTCTGGACCTCGGTTTTGGGGTTCTAACCGTTCCCGCCGATCAGGTTGTGGACGTGCGACGGGAATCGGATGAGGCCGAGATCGGCGTCGGGGCGGCTGAGGGGGCGGAGGGACCTCTCTCGAGCGACGCCCCATCCACCCAGACCGGCCCGGCGCCGGAACGTTCGAGGAAGGCAATGGGCGGATCCTTCGACGAGATGATCGGCCAACTCGAGGAGGCGGTCGTCATTGTCTCCAATGCGGGGGGGCTTGGGGCGGGTTTTCTGATCGATGCCGCGGGACGGCTTATCACGAACTTCCACGTCGTTCGCGGCGAGAAATACAATGACGTGACGATTTTCCTCAAGAAAGACAAAGGCAAGATCGAGAAGAAGAACTTCCGACGCGTCGAGGTGCGCGCTTACTCCGCTCTCCTCGATTGCGCCTTGCTCGAAATCCCCTCCAAGGAACTCGAGGGCATCGATCTCCCCGCGCTCGATCTGGCTGGTCCCGAGTCAATCAAGACGGGCGCCCGGGTTTACGCCGTCGGCAACCCGGGTGTGGGAACCAAGATTCTGGATCATACGGTCTCGCAGGGGATTCTGAGTTCCACCAACCGCAACTTCAACGATGTTCTCTACCTTCAGACCACCGCCGCGGCCAATCCGGGCAACAGCGGAGGACCTCTCCTCAACGGCAGGGGGGAAGTGGTCGGGCTGGTGACCTTCGGGGCCATGTTCCAGGAGGGGCTTGCCTTTGCTCTTCCCGTTTGGTACCTGCGTCATTTCCTGGACAACCTTTCAGCGTATACGCCGGTCGGGGACAGCAAGAACACCGGCTTTCGATACCACGATCCCACGGATGAAAGAACGGACAGCGCCGGCGGACGGGACTGAAGCGCTCCCCGGGGTTCTCTGCCGCGGCGCACGGGAAAAGGAGAAGTGAACCATGTTTCGAGTGCGGCGTTTCTCTACCACCGTCATTCTGGCGCTACTGGTCTGGCAGGCCGGGCCGGCGGCGGCGGAGACGAGCAAGTTGGCGCAAATGGCGCCTGAGGAAACGCTCGTCTACGTCGAGGTGCGGGATTTCACCCAACTGCGCGAGGCCTGGACCAAGACCCCGTTCCACGCCCTCTGGACGAGTCCGGAATGCGCGGCCTTCTGGCAGCCTTCCAAAGACAAGATCAAGCAATTCATCTCCGGGATCGAAGAGAAGAGGGGCGTCACGCTGGAGGAGCTCAAGAGGAACTTCCCAGGCGAAATCGCCGTGTTCCTTTCCGACGTCATGCCGCAGAAGGATTCTCTGGGAAGTTCCTACGATGACGTCAACACTGGGATCATCGCCCGCGTTTCCGACAAGACGGTGACGAAACGACTCGTCGAGGAGCAGGTGCTCAAGAACGTCCCGACGGACGCCGAACGCTCTTCAGAGGATTTCAAGGGGATCAAGATATTCCGTACGCAGTACCGCGAGCAGGCCCCGAAACCCGTGCCCGGCCAGAAAGACGAAACCCTGACGCTGCCCGAAGCGTCGGAAGAGAAAAGGACCGCCCCCCTGCTCTTCGAGTACGCATTTGTGGACGACTACCTCATTCTGCTCGAAGGCCAGCGCGCCTTCATGAAGAAAGTGCTGACGAATTACGCGTCTCTCGCTCCGAGCGGCGCCGGCAAAGGCGGCGCGCCGCAAGGGTCCGTGGCCGGGACGGCCAACTTCGCCAACGCCCTCGGCCGTCTGTCCGAGAGACCCGACGTCCTCGCTTACGCGAACCTCGAGCGCCTCATGAAGGAGGTTCTTCCCAAGGGGGAAGCCAATCCGCTTGAGAAGATGCCGGTTCTGGGGCTGGAGGAGTTGAAGTCCTTCGCATTGTCCTTCCGGCTTGCGCCGGGGAAAACGGAAATGGACGCGATCCTGCGCACCACGCCCTCTCCTAAAGGGGTCGCTCACTTCCTGATTCACGACGCCCCCAAGACGCTGCGGACGCAGAAAATGACCCCCGCCGACGCCGTCTCCTACGGCGCCGGATTCCTGGACATCGCGGGACTTTACTCCTTCATCCGCACGGCGGCGGCGCAGAGCCAAGGAGATTCAGGCAAGTCCTTTGACGAGGGCATGGCTTCCTTCTCCGAAGCCTCCAAGGTCAACGTCGCGGAACTCATTGCGAAAGCGGGAGGCGAGATCGGCGCGTTCACGCGCCCCGGGTCGGACTCCGCGGGGGCGGCGTCCCCTCGGCAGAATGAAACGGTCATACTGGTCCAACTGAAGGAGGAGCAGGGCTTCGCCGAGTCCGTCGCCAAACTGATCGAGTTCTTTTTCGCAAGGGGACAGATGGGG
>DATKZW010000631.1:0-10082 GCA_035527775.1 Sumerlaeia bacterium
CGGACCTGCGCCTCAAGGAAATTGGGAAGCGCGATGGCGGCGAGGATTGAGATGATGGCCGCCACGATCAACAATTCGATCAGGGTGAACCCCCCCGCGCCTTTCAAGTTGATCCGAGCGATGGTTAATGTTCCTCCCGCAACCGAGATCCTCGGCGCCCGGGCCTTCGTCGGCCCGTTCGCCGACCCCTTCGCCGGCCCATCGATGGCGCTGAGCGGGGCGAAGCATCCGCTCAAGTGCGCGGTTAGCCGCTCCTCTGCCTGTGTCTTCTCCACCACGCGAAGTCGCGGTACAGTGCATGCCACATCAGGCACACCACCAGCAACTCAAAGGCCATGAACTCGGCGGCCCGATAGGAGTCATGATATCCCTCATGATATCCCTTCTGAAAGCCTGACAGCAGGGATTGCAGATGGAAAGCAAGCAAAACGCACACGACTGGCGTCAGGATCCCACAGCACACTGCTCGGAACACGAGGCGAGCGAAGAGCTGTCGCGAACGGGAGAGGCCGAACCACGCGTACACGACGATTCCAAGCAAAAGAGACGGGCCGGCAACCCAGAGCAGCATGGCCGGCTTCTCCGCATAGAAGGACAGCACGTTCCCTGAACGGACAGCGGGCCACAGCACGATCAGGCAGCCGGCAACTGCAAAGACTCTGAAGAGGGTTCTCGCCAAGGGCATGCGGCGCTTCGTCTCGTCCATTCTTCCCTCCCTAGGCGGCTAATCGGGATAGTGCGGGGGCTCGCGGCCCTCTCCTCCCACACCGCCGGGCATGCGGGGCGCGCACCCCGGCGGTTCGGTTCGTTCGTGTCGGGCGCGAGCAGTCGTGGAACCCGAGCGAGTCGAAGCATCGCGCCGGAGGCGCCACGCCTCACACCCGGTTCCTGTTCGTCGTCCGGCGCCTTTGGATTGGGCTTGCTCCGGACCCCGCTTCGCGACGACGCCCTTGCCCTTCTCCCAGCGCTTCAACTCCGCGAACGCCTGTGCAGAGGTCTCTCGCCTCCTAGCCTGTACGACATGCCCGGCACGTTACGCATAAGCCGCCAGCAATTGCGCCCGAAGGGCGCGGTTATTGCTGGTCGGTCTTGATGCGGTGGTTCGGCTTCTCCTTCATTCCGGCAATGCCAGTCCCGCGAGAACTAATAACCAGATAAGGATACCGAGCACCAAACAGACAATGTGGCCTGCGGACCAAGGATTGTACGCAGGCTTGGGAGACAACTTGGCATTCACTCGGTTGATGTAGTTCTGCACGGGCACGAAGAAAAGGAATGATGGGAATGAGACTATCATCCCGAGAACGTTGACTCCAATATCATCGGCTCTCCCCAATGCGTTGCCCAGAAGGATGAGTATAATCCATCCCGTTGCCAGTCCACCTGCTGAGAATGTGGCTTGCTCGAGGGCATTGGTCTCTTGATCATTCCGAATGCCCTTGAGGATGCCGTGACAATAGAAGATGCCGAAGATGCCTCGCCAGAATGGGTGGATACTGAGCCCGTCCCGCTTCTTGAGATAACGCCAGTTCTTGTAAATCCAATAAACCTCGTAGAGGCCAGATGAGATAATAGACATGAAGACCAGACGACCAACCGGAATGTACAAGAACATCGGTCCCGAGGATATGATCTGCGCAGCGACGGCTGGTTGCGCAGGGGGCTTTGGCAAAGGCGGGGGGGTGGGTACCACCGCAGGAACCAAGTTCTCAATCTCGGACGCACACGTCCACTCAGCCATATCCTCAGTCCACACTAGGGTGTCAGCCCGGAGTTGACCGGATTGGAACATTTGAACGAATTGGTCTTCCGGTATGGGACCCCTCTGTTCCCCTTGCTCTGAGTAAAACCACTGCTTCATGTCTTTATCTCCTTAATGCCGAACGAATTTAAGGGTCCTTGCGGCGCGTAGCGACCGCAAATGCCCAGGTTTAACTGCCGCTTTGCCGCGGCTTTTGGGATTTCTCAATGCCCCGGTCTGCCTACGGGTTGATTATGGGCGCGCGGGGTGGGATGTCAAGGGTTGAGAGGAGCGTGGCAGGGTCGTTGTGGCGGCGTGATTGCGGCGTGCCCGAGGCGCTGGGGAGGCTCGACGAGATGCGGCCCTTGGAAAAAGGGGACAGGCACGTCTCCGCTCCTTCCTCGCTTCGCTTGAGCCAGTCCCCCTTTTTCCTCACCGGCGTTCGACGCGTGACACGACACTAGGTTCATAAGTCTTGTGGGAAAGGTGGCTTCCTGAGGCAGCTCTCCGCCCGGGACCGGCATACGCGACGCGCCGACGCGCCGAACGGGCGCATCTTCGCTCCGCTACGGCGAGGACGCCCGTGGAACGCCCCGGGCCGGGCTTGCGCCGGTCGAGCGAGGGATTGGCGGCTAAAAGGGCAGGTTCCGCCCACCCCCGCGGCGGAGGGGGGGAAAGAAGTTGCGCCCTCTTAGCCGCCAGTCATGGCTCCGCTGGGACAAGCCCAGCGGCGGCCTGATCTTGACGGGCTGGAACCTGGCGAAGGGAGCGGAGGCGAGATGCGCCCCGCCGAACCGCCGAACGGCGACGCGCCAAATCCCTTGCAGGCGGCTGTCTGTCTTGGTAGAAGGGTTGCTTTTCGCGGCAACTCTGGCGGACGGGGTCCGCGAGACCGGGTAGGCCCGCGAAAATGAGCGATCCAGGCGCCTTGCGCCGAGGGGAGTCCCGTTGCCCCCGCCATCATCTCCCCGTCGACCAGGCTCCTCCAAGCCCGAACGCCTGCCTGAGGCCGGGATCGTGCGCCATGACTCACTTTAGGAGCGGATGACATGCCGAAGTTCGAGAAGATCGCGCTTCCCCCTGGGGAAAGAATCATCTGGGAAGACGGCGCCCTGTCCGTGCCCGACGACCCCATCATCGGCTGCATCACGGGCGACGGGATCGGGCGCGACATCATGCGGGCGTCGCTGCGGGTGTGGGATGCGGCGGTCGAGAAGACCTACAGCGGCAAGCGCAGGATCGCCTGGTGCAAGCTCTACGCGGGCGAAGAGGCCGACGCTCTCTATGGCGCCTATATGCCGGAAGAAACCCTCGAAGCGATCCGCTATCTTCACGTGGCAATCAAGGGACCGCTAACCACGCCGGTGGGCGGCGGCTTCCGCAGTCTGAACGTGACGCTGCGCCAAGCGCTCGATCTCTACGCCTGCGTGCGTCCCGTGCGGTGGCTGAAGGGCGTCCCCAGTCCCGTAAAGCGCCCGGACAAGCTGAACGTCGTCATCTTTCGCGAGAACACGGAGGACGTTTACGCCGGCATCGAGTACCGGGAAGGCACGGAAGAAGCGAGGAAAGTCATCGGTTTTCTGACCGAAGGCATGGGGGCGAAAATCCGTCCCGATTCCGGCATCGGCATCAAGCCGATCTCCATGACCGCTTCCAAGCGCATCATCCGCATGGCCATCCGCTACGCCCTTTCCCACGGCCGCAAGTCGGTCGCCATGGTTCACAAGGGCAACATCATGAAATTCACCGAAGGCGCCTTTCGCGATTGGGGCTACGAACTGGCGCGCGAGGAATTCGCCGATGCCGTCATTTCCGAAAGCGATCTCTGGGACAAACACGACGGCAAGGCGCCGGAAGGGAAGGTCGTGCTCAAGGACCGCATCGCCGACAGCATGTTCCAGCAGATCCTGCTGCGCCCCGAGGAATACGACGTCGTGGTCACCCTCAACCTCAACGGCGATTACCTCAGCGACGCGTGCGCGGCTCAGGTGGGCGGCCTCGGACTGGCGCCGGGCGCCAACATCGGCGACCGCGTCGCCCTCTTCGAGGCGACCCACGGCACCGCGCCGAAATACGCCGACAAGGATGTCGTCAACCCGAGCTCGCTCATCCTTTCCGGCGTCATGATGCTCGAGCGCCTGGGGTGGCAGGAGGCGGCCGAGGCCGTCACCCGCGCGCTTCAGGCTACCATCGAACAGAAAACCGTGACCTACGACCTCGAACGCCAGATGGAAGGCGCCACGAAGGTCCGAACGTCCGAGTTCGCCGAGAAGATCGTCGAGAACCTTTGACTGGGGAGACGTTGCCGCTGACTGGGGAGGCGTTGCCGCAGTTTGCCGCAAACAGTTCGAGACAAGCCCGAGGCGCATCGAGAAACGCCGCAAACCTCGAAGCGAGTGCGGCGAGTACGACATGATCTGGGGTTTCAGGCGGTTCTCTGGGCTTTTGGGCGGCTCGGTCTTCCCGGAATGGGTCGAAGCGGGCGGAGCGCCGAAGAAGGCCCCCGCAGACGGGGCGCACGACGCAACCCGGGCTTCTGGCGGCTCGGTCTTCCCGAAGATGTGCGCGGGCAGGACAATTTCAGAGTCTGTGGATTGCGACGGCTTGCCGTCGCTTTGACCTGCCAGAGCGGGCAGGCGAGGGTTTCACCCCGATCCGAACGAGGTTTGGCGCGGCGGCAAGCCACCGCGCCGAGAAAGCGCAGGCAAGCCTGCGCACTCCCAAAACCGGCCCTTCGAGGCGGAGGCGCCGACTTTGGAATTGCCCTGGCCGTACGGGCGCTTTCCGGCGAAAAATCTTGACCGCGAGGCCCTGCGTTGTTACATTCGTCCTCCCGAACGTGTCTCGCGCCGGGCGAAGGGCCTGGCGCTCGGGAGTGGGTGATTAGCTCAGTTGGCTAGAGTACCGGTCTCACATACCGGGGGTCAGAGGTTCGAATCCTCTATCACCCACCATTGATTTTGGGGGCCTCGCCTCCGAACGATGGGGGGTTTTCCTGTCTTTGGCGCCCTGCCTTTCGCCGCCCTGTGCGCCTCGCCCATGTGTTTGGAGGCATTCACGGGCAGGATGCCCGTGCCACTTGGCGAACAGCCGCCCTCGGCTGTCATGCGCCTAACACCCCCGTCTTTCTTCATGGTTTTCACCGGCGACGGCGCCGCGGCGAAGCACCGGCGCGCCACGCGGTCCAATCGCCCTTCTCGCACGCCCTCTTAGGCTCAGGCTTGAACCGGTCCCGTCGCGCGGGCTATTCGTTTTCGCCGACGGCCCAGCGAATGCCGTTGACCACGAGATTGCGGAAAGAAGCCAGGTTGAAATCCTGCGGGTGACCGAGGCTCGTGTAGAAAACGCGCCCGCCCTTGTGTGCGTTGGTCCAGGCCACGGGGTTTTCCGTGGGCGGGAAGTGGGCGCCCGGGTTCACCGGCTTGCCCCAGAGAAGGGGGAAACACGTCTCGGGAATGGGAAGGACATGGTAAAGCCAGGAACGCGCGTGAAAGCGTTTCTCCACGCCCTGGAGGATCGGGTGGTCGGCGGCCTCGGGGATCACCTCAACGTCCGTGCTCGAATCCCCTCCATGGTGGGCGCGCCACGGCGCGCCCAGAACGTTCTGGCCGAAACCGTCGTTCCAGGAATGGTATGGCGAGCCTTCGGAGAAGTGAAAGCTGTGGGTGGCGGTTCGAAGTCCCACGACGGGCTTTCCCGCGTCCACGTAAGCCCGGATGGTCTCCATCTGCTCGGGCGGCAGGACCCGGAAGCGGGTGTAGAAGACCGCGACGTCGGCCTCTTCGAGCGCGCCGAGGTTCGAGAACTCCGACTCGAGGAAATCGGGCGTATCGGGGATGACGGAGCTGACGCACAGCGTGGTCCGGAAGCCGTGCCGCTCTTCCAGGTCCCTGGCGAGGCCCGGCATGGTCTTGTGGGATTCGTACTCGGGCTCTCCGAGAATGAATGCGGCGTGGGGGGACATGATGGGTGGAATCCTCTCTTCGGGTGAGTCTGCGCCGCCCATGGGTTTGCCGTGGCGGACCGTGGGACGGCCCATGGCGGGGGCGTTCGTCGCCTTGCCCCGTCATTTCCAGGGGTGCAGGATCACTTTACCGCAGTTGCCGGTGACTTGCAGTTCAAACGCCTCCTGCACGCGGCTCATGGGAAAGGTGTGGGTGATGTGTTTGTCGAGCAGTTGACCGGACTCGGCAATGACCCGCATCATGCGGGGCGAGTCGCCCAGGTTCCAATGCCAGGCGCCGTGAAGGGTCAGTCCCTTGGCGATGATCGTGCTCACGTCGACCTGGCCGCTCCAACCTACGAAGGCGGCGTGGCCATTCCTCCGCACGGCGTTCATGAGAAGGGGTTTGGCCTCGGCGAAGCCGCTGGTCTCGATGGCCTTGTCCACGCCGATTCCTCCGGTGAGATCCATGATCTTGCCGAGGGCGTTCTCGTCACTCGGATCGACGACGGCTTGCGCCCCGAGTTCCTTCGCCAGGGCCGCGCGGTAGGGGTGGCCGTCCACGCCGATGACGCGCGCGCCGCGGTGGACGGCGTTGACGACGCCGCCGAGACCCACTGGTCCAAGTCCCGAGATGAGGATCGTGTCGAAAGCGTCGGCCGCCATCCGCTGCATGGCGCCGAAAGTGGGTCCCAGGCCGCAACAGGCCATGCCGGCGTGCTCGTAGGACATCCCCTCGGGGATGGGCACGAGCAGCCAGTCCTGCTTGAGCACGCACTGGGCGTAGGTCCCCGTGCCGTGCGCGTAACCGGCGACCTTCGCCACGTCCAGGTTGTTCTGACAGTGGATGTACTCGCCTTTGAGGCAGAGGTGGCATTTCCCGCACGGATGCTGAGGCATGACCACGACACGGTCGCCCGCCTTCACCTTGCCGGGCTGGGCGACCTCGACGACTTCCCCCGCCGCCTCGTGGCCGATCGACTGGCAGACGTTTCCCGCCTTGAAGGCGTGGTACTCGGTGCACATGGGGGCGGCATGGATCTTGACCACCACGAACTCGTCTTTGGCTCGTGGGTCGGGCGCGTCAACCAGCTCCGCTCTTCGCTCGCCGACTATCTTGACGATTTGCATGCGCTCTTCCTTTCATGACCCGCAGCGCTTCTCAGAGTCCCCGCCAAAATGGATTCTCATCTCCCCATTGGGGCACGGTCGCCCTCGACCGTGTCCCCAACCCTTCTTGCCCGCACGACCAAGCACAGCCGAGGGCGACTGTGCCACATTTTCATTTTGACAGGGGCGCTCAGAACACGCGGCCTGGGCTGTTCCTTTGGGACGGCTGGCCACGGTGCGAGCCCAAGCCCGACATTTCGCACCTCCAATAGCGGGAGAGCAAGTGAAAACGCCCCCTTTTCCTTGCGCGGTTGTGCCTCGCGGCCCGGCAATGTCGGCGGAATGGATGATGTCGTCGGCGTCCGGGAGCAAGTCCGTTCAATCATCGATGAAATAGTTGTAGTCGGGCGTCTCTTCGTCCTCGATGATCTCCCACACGTCGTTGGCCGTAGGCGCGTCCAGCACCCGGGAACGGATTGCCTCGTGGGAGATCATGGCTGCCATCGCGGCCAAGACGCGCAGGTGCTGGGATTCGTGATCCGTGGGGGTGGCGATCAACATGATGATTCGGACGGGTTGCCCGTCGGGAGCGCCCTCCCAGTCGACGCCCTGGCGGCTGATGCCCAGGACGCCCTGGATGGCGGGCCCTTCGTCCAGCATGCCGTGGGGCAGAGCGGCCCCCTTGCCGATCGCCGTGGAGGACTCTCTTTCCCGGTCCACCACCGTCTGGTAGAGGTCATCGGGCGCAACGTGTTCGACGCGGTGTGTGCGGATGAGGAAATCGCAGAGTTCCCGGATCGCGTCCCACTTATTCGCAGCCTTTAGATTCGTCTGGATGAACTCCTCTTGGAGGAACTCGATCAGGCGGCGGCGGTCTTTGTTCTCCTCGCGAGCCCGTCGGAGCGCCAGCCGCGCCAGGAAAGGCCCGATGATCTCGTTAACGACTACGGCAGCCAACACAATCGTCGAGACGCCGGTCCGCAGGTCGGCGGGCAGACGCGTGTCCGCTTGCAGCAACACGGTCAGCGCGACGGCAAGACCGGCGTGTGGCGCCAGCGCCAGCCCGACGTTCTGCCAGATCCGCCGCGACGCCCTTGCCAGGAAGCCGCCTGCCGCGGCGCCCGCGGTTTTCCCCAGAACGCGCGCCCCGATGTAGCACACTCCGGGCAATCCGATTCCCGCGAGACTGCGCCAGTGGAGCGTCATGCCCGCCAACGTGAAGAAACCCACGAAGAGAATGGGCGTGATTGGCTCGAGCGCATTCAGCTGGCTCTCGGTCTTGCGGGAACGGTTGGCCATGTAGACGCCGAAGACGAGGCTGGTCATAAGGGGACTGACTCCCGCCGGACCGGAGAGCCCCGCGGATACGAGAACCGAGACAAACGCGATTGAGAAACCGTGAAACTGCGGCAGCGTGATGCAGAACTCGGTGACTCGCCCGATCGCCAGACCCATCGCCACCGCCCCCAGCAGGCGCCAGGCCAGCGGGAGCCAGGCCTCCGCGGCTCGCAATCCGCTGAGACCGGTCTCGGCGCCAATCCCGACTATCGTCGTGACGACGGCAAAAGCCACAATGGCGAGGATGTTGTCGATGGCCACCGTCGAGAGCACCGTTTTCACGAACGTTCCTTTCGCGCGGCTCTCTCGGACGATGTGCATGATCGTGGCGGCAGCCGTCTCTATCGCCAGCGCCCCGAGGAGAAGCGACATCGGCCAGTCGCCCGTAGAGACCAGCAAGGCCAGAGTCACCAGGACGCTTGTGAAGGCAACCTCGCAGGCTCCAATCAGGGCGATCCGTCGAAGGGCGTTGTGAATGCGCCGGTAGGACAAATGGCCCCCGATCGTTACCGCAATCATGCACATCGCAAACGTGAAAAGCGGGGACAGCATGGATATCGTTTGCTCGCCTTTCACGAGATGCAGCACGGGCCCGATCAGCACGCCCGCCAGGATATTGCCGGTGAGCGACGGGATCTTGAGGCCTTTGGCCGCAGCGCCTCCCAGCGCCCCGAAGATCAGCACAAAAGCCAAGGTAAGCAGGGGGTCAAACCGGTCCAAGAAGGCGAGACAGTGCGGCTGGAATAATGGCAAGGGCTTGAGCCTTCTCCTGCAGCAGGCAAGACGGTCAGACTGCTCGGGGAGCTTACCCGACATTCCCCATTCGCTCGCGCGCACGGGCGAGACCTCGCTCCACCTGGGTCACTCTCCGCGTTCCCTGCCTGCGATTCAACCAAAATGCGGCCCCTGCCGGTGTTCCGGACCGCCAATCAGCGCTTCGAGAGAGAGGCAGATTCGCTGTGGTCGGGGGCAGAAACGAACCTTGCGGAAGGCGCCCCTCCCCTGTTACCATTCGTGGGTCAGAAGTTCGACGGGCAAGGTGACGAAGTGAATCTATGGGTTTGGCAGGATTTCAGGATAAAAGCGCCCGACGACTGGGAGATGCTGCAGTTCTCCCGCGACCCCAAGATCGGCCGATGCGCGTTCTCCGACCGTTACGAGCGCCGGTTGGAGTTCTGCTGGCGCAAAGCCGCCGGAGAGCCCGATTTCGAGCGGATGATGTCGGACTACGTTTCAAAGTTGCGGACTGACAGCGACACGAAAGAACTTGAGTTCCTGACCCAAACAGGGAAAACGGGACCCGGTCAATGGAAGGGGTTCGCGTGTGTCCACAACGGGAAAACCACGTCGCGCTACGGGCGGTACTTCAGGGACCGGCTCACCCTCATTGAAACCGTTTTCGTCTGGCCGAACGGAATAGACGCAGACCTTGAAAAGCGCGTCTTGGCAAGCGTCAAGGACGAACGCAGGAGAGCAGACAGTTTGGAGCGCTGGCGCGCTTTCGGAATGGATCTGCTTGTTTCCCCCAATCTGGAATTGGAGGCGTGTCAAGTCAAGCCGGCGTTCGCCGGAATGCGGTTCACCGACGCAAAGGGAAGGATTGCAGAGGATTTCTCTCGACGAGGCATGGTGTCGGACTGGATGCGGGGCAGTGTGGTGGAATGGCTCCGCGTCGAGAAGTGCGCCGACGTGGCGGCGGCGTCGCAGAAAAACCTGGAGGTCAAAGGTCACAAGCTGGCGACGATATCCGGGATGGCGCGTTCCCGGGGACGCGTCTCTCTCTCTGGCCGGAGCAGATCCTGCGAGGCCGCCGCCTGGATCTGCCCGCAAGACCACAGGCTCTACTGCGTCTCACGTCTGGGCCCAAGGGGGGACGAAAGGGCCAGTCCCGATTTCCCCGGGAAGAGGCTTTCGTGTTGTGACCGGCTGGGACGGGGAAGGTAGGCCATC
>DATKZW010000632.1:0-3166 GCA_035527775.1 Sumerlaeia bacterium
CTTCGAAGTCGGAGCCGCTTCTACGGTCTTCTGAAGCCCATCTGCTACACCCAGATCGCCGCCGTGTTCGGACCGATTCTCGCCCTTATCCCCCTGCTTCTGGTGTTCTTTGCGTTCTTTTCGACTGGCATTATCACTTACAGAATTGCCTGCTGCGGCTTGATCCTTGCCCCAAAACTCCTGTTGGCGCTTGCCTTTTTCCGCGCCGCACGCGAGGATGAGGCGCGAAGGATGCAAGGCCTCGGACCCGGCCCGCAAAACGGTGATTCGCAAATCTCCGAGAGCTAAAACCGCTCGCCAAAACGCAAACGTGGAGTTCCGTCTCCGGAAACGCGCGAAGGACCTGGCAAGGAACCCCGGATCGTGGACAGCATTCTCATTGAAGGCGGACACCCTCTCTCGGGCGAAGTCGAGGCAAGCGGGGCGAAAAACGCCTCCCTGCCCCTCATGGCGGCGGCCCTGTTGGCGGAGTCTCCGTCGCGGCTGCAAGGGATCCCGCGCCTGCAAGACATCGTGACGATGAGCGCCATGCTCGAACGCTTGGGGGCCCGCGTCGCCCGCGTGGAACGTCGGGGCGACCCGCACGGCGACCTCGCGATCGACCCGACCGACTTCGCGGACCTTGAGGCGCCTTACGATCTTGTGCGCAGGATGCGCGCCTCGATTTACGTTCTCGGGCCCCTCCTCGGGAGGTTCGGACACGCCCGCGTCTCGCTCCCGGGGGGGTGCGCCATCGGGACGCGGCCCATCGACTTGCATCTGCGCGGAATGGAGGCGCTCGGGGCGAAGGTCGCCATCGATCACGGCTACGTCGACGCGCGCGCCCCGCAAGGCCGGCTGCGCGGGGCGGACTGCATCATCGAGGGCCCCAACGGCTCGAGCGTCGGCGCGACGTGCAACGTGCTGATGGCCGCCGTGTCGGCCAAGGGGCGGTCCGTTCTGCGCGGAGCGGCCCGCGAGCCCGAGGTCGAAGACCTGATCGGGTTCCTTAACGCCATGGGCGCCCGGATCAAAGGCGCCGGAACGAGCGTTCTGGAGGTGGAGGGGGTCGAGGGTCTCCGCGGCGCCGAGCGTCGCGTGATTCCCGACCGGATCGAGGCGGGGACGCTGCTCGTCGCCGCGGCCATCACGAAGGGCGACGTCGCTGTCCGCGGGTGCATTCCCGAGCGCCTCGCCGAGGTCCTCGTCAAGCTCGAAGAGATGGGCGTCGAGATCGAGAGGGGGGAGGACCGGGTGCGGGCGCGGTACGCGGGTCGACTTCGCCCGCTCGCCGTCCGCACGATGCCTTACCCCGGCTTCCCGACCGACATGCAGGCGCAACTCATGGCGGCCCTCTGCCTCGCTGCGGGCGAAAGCACGATCACCGAGACGATCTACCCCGATCGCTTCATCCACGTGGCCGAACTGCACCGGATGGGCGCCGACATCACCCTCGCGCACGCCACGGCCGTCGTGCGCGGCGTCGAGAAGCTCTCCGGCGCGTCGGTCATGGCGAGCGACCTGCGCGCGTCGGCCGCCCTCGTCCTCGCCGGTCTCGCCGCCGAGGGCGAGACGGAATGCCTGCGCGTTTACCACCTCGACCGGGGTTACGAACAACTGGAGCGGAAACTCTCGCAACTCGGCGCCGTGATCGAGCGCGTCCGCTACCGCAGAACGCAGTAGTGCGCCGCGGCGTCTGCGCGCGGGGCGCGTCCGACGGCAGAGCAGAGACCCAACGCGGGCGCTTTACTTCGCGGCGTTCCGCTCCCAGATTTTGCGAATGCCGAAAAGAGTCAAGTCGGGGTCCGCCTGCGACAGTTCGCTCGACAGGGCAGTTAAGACTTCCGCGTACCCGCCCGTGGCCACGGCGCGGCAGTCGGGAGCGCCGATCTCCTGGCGCACTTGAACGATCAGCCGGTCGACGGCGCCGCCGGTCCCCCAGACGATGCCTGAGGCGATGGCCGCTTGGGAGGAGTTGCCAATAACGCTCCGGGGCGGCTCGATGGCGATGCGGGGGAGCAGGGAGGTCTTCTGAAACAGCGCGTCGGCGCTCATGTCCATGCCGGGAAGAATGATGCCCCCGAGATAATCGCGGTCCGCCGACAGGACATCGAAGGTCGTGGCCGTGCCCGAGTCGACGATGATGAGGGGCGCGCCGTAACGTTCCATCCCTCCCGCGGTATTGGCCAGGCGGTCGGCGCCCACGTCTTTCGGGTCGCGGTAGCAGATGCGGAAGCCAAGGTCCAGTTCGTGGGTCAGCTCGAGCGGCTCGATTCCGAGGAGATCGCGGAGAGCCGTTTTCAGCGTGGCCGTCAGGCGGGCGACCACCGACGAGATCATCGCTCCCCGCACGGCGGTCGGCTCAACGCCCCCGTCGCGAAAGAACTGGCGCATGAGGAGACAGTACTCGTCTTCCGTTCGAGCGGGGTTGGAGGAGATGCGCCACACGCGACGGAGTTCTTCCCCGTGATAGACCCCGAGGACGACGTGCGTGTTTCCGGCATTGACGGCGAGGAACATCGGCAGGCCCCGTCTTTCGGTCCGCTTCTAGACGGGTTCCCCGTACTTGTTGCGGAACTCTTTTCGGTCGAAGGCGGCCCGCAGAGCCGCTTCGTAAGAGACAAACCCGTTCTGGTAGAGGTAGCCGAGCGAGTGATTCATGGTGAACATCATGTCGGCCGATCCGGTTTGGATGGCGGTTGTGATCTGCTCGAGCTTGTTCTCGCGGATCAAGTTGCTCACCCCACGGTTCACGACCAGGACCTCGCGGGCGGCTACGCGGCCTTTTCCCTCCTTCAAAGGGAGCAACTGCTGGGAAACGATGCCGGCCAGCGAGTTCGCCAATTGGAGCCGCACCATCTCCTGCTGGTGGGGGGGGAACGAGTCCACGATGCGCGACACGGTCTGAGCGGCTTCGCCCGTGTGCAGGGTCGAGAAGGTCAGGTGCCCGGTCTCGGCCAGGGTGATGGCGATCTGCATGGTCTCGAGATCGCGCATTTCGCCGAGCAGAACGACGTTGGGATCCTGGCGGAAAGCGTGGCGCAAAGCGGCGGCGAAGCTCTGGGTGTCATCGCCCACCTCGCGCTGACTGATCATGGCCTTTTCGTTCTTGTAGACGAACTCGATCGGATCTTCGATGGTCAGGATGTGGCAGGCGCGCTCGCTGTTTATTCGGTTCAGCATGGCA
>DATKZW010000633.1:0-3032 GCA_035527775.1 Sumerlaeia bacterium
GTGGCGCGCGAGGATCTTCTCGGTCATCGTCATCCCCATAGGACGATCTCTCTTCCTAGCCTGCGGTCCCGCTCGGAGAGTATGGCGGTTATCTCTGGGTGGGGAGCGGCGGCGGCTCGTGCTTCGAGCAGTAGAGCCGGCGGTCCGGGCCGATCGAGAGCACGCCGCCTTCGGGACAGGCGGGGATGCTCGTGCCGCTTTGGCGGAGTTTCTCGACCGTTGGCTCCTCACCCGGATGCGAGGCGACCCACATGGCGATCATGGCCGCCGCCGAGTCTCGGTTCACCGAACAGGCGGCGCTCTTGGATCTGTCAACCGAGTACTGGTACTGGGAAACCCCCGTATTGCGGTTGGGCAAAAGCCGGTCGCCATACACAATGAAGATAATGGCCAGGACGAGGAGAAGGCCCAGCAGATAGAATCCCCGTTGACCGCGACGCCGGAGTGCGGAAGCACACATGATTGATCCCTCCTTTTCGCGCGAGATCAACCTTCAAGAGGGATTATACGTTCGCGGTCGCAAAGGGGCAACGGAAATCCCGGATCTCCGGTTTTTAGTTGTGTCCGGCCGCCGCGGACGCTATGTTGGCGGGCGCTCCGGATAGGGAGCGCCAAACCCCGTTACCTCTCCCCGAGGAGGCGCATGATGACGATCGATCCGAAACTGATGGAAATCCTGGCTTGCCCGGACTGCAAGTCGAAGGTCTTCGAGGCGGACGAGGCGATCTTCTGCACGAACACGGAATGCCGCCGGCGCTACGCGATCACCGACGGCATCCCGGTGATGTTGATCGACGAGTCGACCGTTCTTGAGCCCGACGCTTGGAACGAGGCGATGAAAAAGCGCCCCGATTAGCCGCCGCCGAGCCGCTCTTTGCCCTCGTTGCGTGTCACTCTTGCGGGCGCACGAGAAGGAACCCCTTCCCAATCAGCCAGTGGTGGAACTCGTACGTTGTGTGGCGGCAGTCGGCTCTGCAGATACCGCGGATGCGTTCGTATTGCTCCGAGCCCTCGGCCTGGGCTTCAAGGTCGAGCTGGACCGGACAGCGCGTGTCCTTGCAGTACTCCCGCCGCTCGTAGTCCACGTACCCCTTGATCGAAGCCATCGTTTTTCCTCCCGTTTCCGCGTTACGCCGCCACCTCGCGCCCCAGCCGCGGACTTGCTCTTGAGGCCATATCTGCCGCTACGACGCGGAACCCGCTTTGCGCGATTTTCCGACAATCGACTCCACCAGATCCGTGACGGTCGCCGGATGCAGGATCGGCAGCCGGCAGACGCGGCCGCCGTAGGACTGCACGATCTCGCGGCCCACGACCTGATCCTCGGGGATGTTGCGCCCCTTGACCAGGACGTCCGGACGGAGTCCCCTGAGGAGCGCTTCCGGCGTCAGGTCGTCGAAAAAGACGATGTGGTCCACGACCTCGAGGGCGGAGAGAATGGCGGCGCGCTCGTCCTGGGCGAGAATGGGACGGGGCGGGCCTTTCAAGGCGCGCACGGAGCGGTCGGTGTTGACGCCGACCACGAGGACGTCGCCGAGGCGCTTCGCTTCATGGAGGAAGTGAATGTGGCCGGGATGCAGAAGGTCGAAGCAGCCGTTGGTAAAGACGATCTTGCGGCCCGCGGTCTGGAGGTTCGCCAGAAGAATCTTCAGTTCGTCGGCCGTGCGGACCTTGTTCGCCGCGGCGCCTCCCTCGAGGGCGCCTCTCAGCTCGGCGGGCGAGACGGTCGCCACCCCCAGTTTTCCGCAGACGATGCCCCCGGCGTGGTTGGCCAGGACGGCGGCGTCCTCGAGACTTAGCCCCGCCGCGAGCCCCAACGCCAAGGCCGCAACGGTCGTGTCCCCCGCGCCGGTGCGGTCGAAGACCTCAGGCGCCCGGGCGGGAATTCGCAGGACTCTCCCGCGCGGGCGGATCACGGCCAGACCCTCTTCGCTCAGGGTTGCCACGAGGGCCCCGAGCCGGCATCGGCGAATTAGCTCGCGCCCGACCTTCCGCATCTCCTCTTCGTTCGAAACGGGCAGGCCCGTGGCCAGAGCCATCTCGCGGCGATTCGGGGTCAGCAGGTCGCATCCCCCGTACCTCGCGTAATCGCGGCCTTTGGGATCGGCAAGCACGGGAACTCCCCGCTCGTGGGCGGCGCGGACGGCGGCGGCGACGACCTTCGCCGAAAGTGTGCCTTTGGCGTAGTCGCTCAGAACGACCACGCCGCAACGCCCCACCAGCCGCCGAACCGCTTCGATGATGCGGTCGGCTGTCCTGGCCGAAACGGGCGCGGTTTCTTCGCGATCGATCCGCAGGAGTTGCTGGCCCATGCTGATGACGCGGGTCTTGACCGTTGTCGGACGACCCGTCTCGGCAATGAGCCCGCCCACGCCGATCTTCTTCTCCCGCAACGTCCGGCGCAGGCGCGCCCCCTCCTCGTCCCGTCCCACGACGCCGGCCAAATCCACGCGCCCGCCGAGGGCGACGACATTGTGGGCCACGTTCGCGGCGCCGCCCAAGGCGGCGCTCTCGCGCTCGTGGCGGACGACGGGGACGGGCGCCTCGGGCGTCGTCCGCTCGACGCTGCCCCAGAGGTAGTGGTCGACGATCGGATCGCCGACAACGAGGACCCGCGCGCCGGCCAGGGGCCTGAGGTCCCGTGCGAGCAGGTCCTGGAGGGTCAGGCGTCCCTGACTCGGCAGCAAGAGGCTACGGCTCATCCCGTGCGGTCTCCTCCCCTTGAGATTGGCGGACGCGCCACCACGGCTCTCCGTCGTTCTTCCCCGGTCAAGTGTCATCGGGGAGTTCGAAACGACCGGGCGAGCATAACGCGCAAGCGAGGGCTTTGCAAGCCTCTGGCGGTCCGGGCCGGGTGAGAATCCAACCGCCGGCCTTTGTGGGGCCGGCGGCTGTGACACTGCGAGGTCTGGGTTTGGCGGAATGGGTTACTTGGCGTATTCGACGGACCGCACTTCCCGCAGGACCGTCACTTTGATCTGCCCTGGGTAGTCGAGTTCCGTCTCAACCTTCTTCGTGATCTGGCGGGCGAG
>DATKZW010000634.1:0-2054 GCA_035527775.1 Sumerlaeia bacterium
TGATGAATGCCGCACGTCCGGCGGTGCAGCTTTGCTGACCGTAGAAGTCAGTAAAAAGAGCGCCTTCTTTCGCGATGCGATCGATGTTGGGCGTCTTGTAGCCCATCATGCCCTGGTTGTACGCGCTGACATTCCAATAGCCGATGTCGTCACCCCAGATAACAAGAATGTTGGGCTTCTTCCCGACGGCCTGGGCGTTTGCCAGCCCGCTGAACGCAAGCGCCGACAACAGCGTCAATGCCAAGAGCGAAGTTCTTCGCATGATGAGGACCTCCAAGTTCCCTCTTGTTCGTACCACGTCATCCTACTAGACGCTCCAGCGCCAGTCGCGCCGAGAGAAGCGCGAGTCCGCCTTATTGGATGTGCTGACAGGTCGCGCACTGCATCCGTCCCCTCCCTCGGGGCGGCACGAATCCATTCTGCACGCCACGGCCGGTGGGCTTTTCGCCACTACGCACGGTGGGTCGGGGGGAGCGAGTACCCCACCAGAGTCCCCCCACAAGAGAAACGGCCGGAGGGCGCGTCATCCGCCACCCCCCGGCCGTCTCTACAAATCCTGGCGCGCCCGACACGACTCGAACGTGTGACCTCCAGGTCCGCAACCTGACGCTCTATCCAACTGAGCTACGGGCGCTTGGAGCGGCCGGAACGTAGCGAATCCGGCTGCCGCTCGGAGCCGGGGCAGGGGGGGCGGTCTCGACCCCTGCCGAGGCTGGCGGAGAGAGTGGGATTCGAACCCACGGTACCCTTGCGGGTACACGCGCTTTCCAGGCGCGTGCCTTCAACCACTCGGCCATCTCTCCGGAAAGTCTAGGGTATTTGGGATGGCGGAGAGGGAGGGATTCGAACCCTCGATAGGGTCTCCCCTATGCAGGTTTAGCAAACCTGTGCCTTCAGCCACTCGGCCACCTCTCCGCGAGGACGGGCGAAGATAGCGACTCGGCGGGCCGCGGCGAGGGATCTCCGGAACCCGCTCGGGGACCCGCTCGGGGACCCTGCCGGCCGGTCGCGCTCGGGCGCGCTGCGGGGCGTGTGGGCCGCCCAATTGCACCGCGTTCGTCGGCTCGCTTGGCGGAGAGGGAGGGATTCGAACCCTCGAGGCACTGACGCGCCTAGCGGTTTTCAAGACCGCCGCCTTCAACCGCTCGGCCACCTCTCCGCGGAATGGAATCGGATAGTTGGAGCGTATCTCGGGGCGGACGTCTCCAGCAAGTATCCAGCGCGGTGCGACGCCGCAGACTTCCAGCTCTCGCGAATGATCCCTCGATGGTACGGAGCGAATCGCAGAGGAGTGACGGCCAAGAAGAAGTGGGGCGGCGATCCCGCCTACCGAGGTTGCCGGGAGCGAACGTAGTTCTGTTCTTGCGGCCGCCGCGCCTTGCTTGACCGACGGCTCAATCGTCCCTTGCTCTCATCGAAGCAGCTCGGGATCGTTGCGCGTTTGGGCTACCCAGATCAGCTGATCGACGTCGAAGCCGGCCGCGAGCGCACTCGCGATGAGTGCTTCCCTGCGTTCCGTGTCCAGGCTGCGTTCACGGGCCAGGATCCACAGATACTCGCGAGTCGGCCCACTGACGAGCGCGGCGTCGTAGCGCTCGCGATCCAGGTTGATCACGTGATAGCCGCCGTAGAACGGACCGAAGAAGCTCACCTTCAAGCTCGCCACGGATGGGTCCGCGATCGGGTAGGCACGGCCGATGGCTTCGCGCCACTCCGCCTGCTCGGGATCGTAGCCACGGTTGCGCACGCGAAGGCCGCCGTCTTCGCGCCGTGTGTAGGTTGCCGAGACGTCCTCGAGGCCGCGTTCGAAGGCGTGGTCGAAGCGGGCGATCTCGTGCCAGATGCCCAGGTATCGGTCGGTTTCGAAGCCCGCGACCGGCTCGAGTCCCTCGGGCACGCCGGTGCATCCGGCGCATGACAGCACCGACCAGATCAGCCAATGCAATGCGCGCCTCGCGACCCTCACGGACAGCCGAAGATCTGCTGGATGGCCGATTCTCGATAGTCGAAGATACGGTCCAGTTGTCGCCGAACGAGGAAATGTGCGAGCTCTC
>DATKZW010000635.1:0-6634 GCA_035527775.1 Sumerlaeia bacterium
GCCCCGAAGTCGGAGGACTTGACGGCCGTGTACCGCGAGGTGCCGGGGTATTGGTGCCGCGATCCCGAGAAGGTGATCGGCTTCATGCAAGGCGTCGAGAAGCCGTGGATCGCTTTCAAGGTGATGGCCGCGGGCGCCATCCCCCCGCGAAACGCTTTTCAGTACGCGTTTGAAAACGGGGCGGACTACGTCCTTGCGGGCATGTTCGACTTCGAGATCGCCGAAGACGCCGGCATCGCAAGAAGCGTTCTCGCCGAGGCGAAAAGGACCCGTCCCTGGAAGAGCTGAACGACCCGCGGCGCTCGGTCAGGACCGCTTCCGTCCCTCGGCGGGCAAAGCCGCGGGAGCAGTCCATCTCTCTCGGAAAGCGAGGTGTTCTCAAGATGACGACCCTGGGCGTAATCGTTGGGAATCGCGGCTTCTTCCCGGATCATCTCTGCAAGACGGGCCGCGAAGTCATCCTGCAAGTTCTCGAAGAGGAGGGCATCGGGAGCGTCATTCTGCCTCGCGACGCCGCGAAATTCGGCGCGGTCGAGACGCTGCAGGACGCGCGCAAGTGCGCGGACCTCTTCAAGGAGCGGCGCGAGGAGATCGATGGAGCGCTCGTGACGCTGCCGAATTTCGGCGATGAGCGCGCGGTGGCGAACACGGTGCGCATGGCCGGCCTCGATGTGCCGATTCTGGTTCACGCCTTCCCGGACGACGCGACGAGGATGTCGATCGCGGACCGCCGCGACAGCTTTTGCGGAAAGATATCGGTCTGCAACAACCTCCGGCAGTACGGCCTGAAGTTCTCCCTGACGCGTCTCCACACGGTCGGTCCCGACACGGAGGAGTTCCGCGCCGACCTGCGGCGCTTCGCGGCGATCTGCCGGGTGGTGCGCGACATGCGCGGGGCGCGCTTCGGCGCCCTCGGCGCGCGTCCCGGCGCCTTCAACACGGTCCGTTACAGCGAGAAGATCCTCGAAGCGAATGGAATCACGATCGAGACGCTTGACCTGTCGGAAGCGCTCGGATGGGCGCGGCGCATGGGGGACGGCGATCCGCCGGTGAAGGAGAAGCTCCACGCGATTCGCGCCTACACGGGGACGGACGGGATTCCCGAGGAAAGCCTGCTCCGGATGGCCAAGCTCGGCGTCGCCATCGACAAATGGGCGAAGGACAATGCCCTCGTTGGGACCGCCATTCAGTGTTGGACCTCCCTGGAGGAGTTCTACGGCGTCGTGCCCTGCGCGCTGATGAGCATGATGTCGGAGAGCCTGACGCCGAGCGCGTGCGAGGTGGACGTGACGGGCCTGATCGGCATGTATGCTCTCCAGTCGGCGTCGGGCCGTCCCTCGGCGCTTCTAGACTGGAACAACAACTACGGCGATAATCCGAACAAAGGAGTGGCCTTACATTGCTCGAACCTTCCGAAGAGCGTCTTTGCCGATCACAGGATGGATTGCCAGGAGATCATCGCGGGGTCGGTCGGCAGCGACAACGCGTATGGCGCCGTGGTCGGGCGCATGAAGGAGGGCCCCTTCACGTTCTGCCGCGTCTCCACGGACGATGCGGCGGGGGAGATCAGCGGCTACGTCGGAGAGGGGATGCTGACCGCGGATCCTCTCGAGACGTTCGGCGGCTATGGCGTCTTTGAGATCCCGAATCTCCAAGGCTTGATGCGATACGTGTGTGAATGCGGTTTTGAGCATCACGTCGCCATGAACCTGGACCGCGTCGCCGACGCGGTGTATGAGGCGCTGGCGAACTACCTGGAGTGGGATATCTACTGCCACAAGGGATGAAGACCATGGGCAGGTACGCAATCGGGCTCGATTTTGGGACCAACTCCTGCCGCTCGCTCATTGTGGATCTGAATGCGGGATGCGAGCTCGCCAGCTGCGTCTTCGATTACCCGTCCGGCGAACAGGGCATTCTGCTGGACGGAAACGATCCGAATCTGGCGCGACAGAACCCGCAAGACTACCTGGACGGTCTCGTCGCCTCCGTCCGCGAGGCGGCTCGTCTCGCCCGCGAAGCGGACGGGGCTTTCGATCCGGCCGACGTCATCTCCATCGGGGTGGACACCACGGGAAGCACGCCGATTCCGGTAGACGCAAGCGGCGCGCCGCTCGGCCTGTCCCCCGAGTTCTCCAACGACCCGAACGCCATGGCGTGGCTGTGGAAAGACCACACCGCCCACGAGGAGGCGGCCGAGATCACCGCCAAGGCCAAGGAGATGCGGCCCCACTATTTGGCCAAGTGCGGAGGAACTTACTCTCCCGAGTGGTTCTGGTCGAAGATCCTCCACTGCAAGCGCGTCGCCCCGGAGGTCTTCGCCGCGGCGCACAGCTTCGTCGAGCACTGCGATTGGATGCCGGCCCTGCTCGCGGGCGACACGACGCCCGAGACCTTGCGGCGGAGCGTGTGCGCCGCCGGGCACAAGGCGATGTACTGCGAGGCGTGGAACGGCCTGCCGGACAAGGAGTTTCTCGCCGCCGTGGACCCCGCCCTCGCGGACCTGCGCGGCCGGCTTTACGAGCGCGCCTATCCCGCCAGCCAGCTGGCGGGGAATCTCTGCGAGGAATGGGCGAGGAAGCTCGGACTGAAACCGGGCATCGCCATCGCCACGGGCGCCTTCGACGCCCACATGGGGGCGGTCGGCGCCGGGATCCGCGAGGGGACGCTGGTCAAGATCATCGGCACGAGCGCCTGCGACATGATGGTCCGCAAGGACGACTCGGACCTGGCTGACATTCCGGGCGTCTGCGGCATTGTGAATGGCTCGATCCTGCCGGGTTACTTCGGGATCGAGGCGGGCCAGTCCGCGGTGGGAGACATTTTCCTCTGGTTTGTCAACCATCTAACGCCCGAGGCGTACGGCAGGACAACCGGCGAGAGGTTCGCCGGTCTCGAACGAGAAGCCGCCCAACTCAAGCCGGGCGAGACCGGCCTCCTGGCTCTCGACTGGAACAACGGCAATCGCACGATCCTCGTCGACATGCGGCTCGTCGGCTTGCTCGTCGGCCAGACCCTCCATACGCAGGCGCATGAGGTCTACCGGGCGTTGATCGAGGCCACCGCCTTCGGCGCGCTGACTATCATCCGCCGCGTTGAGGAGTACGGCGTGCCAGTCGACGAGATCGTCGCTTGCGGGGGGCTGGCGGAGAAGAACGCGCTGCTTATGCGGATCTACGCCGACCTTCTCGGCCGGCCCATGAAGGTCTCGGCCAGCGATCAGGCGTGCGCTCTGGGCGCCGCCATCTTCGGCGCCGTGGCCGCCGGCAAGGACGCGGGAGGATTCGCCACGGTGGCGGACGCTCAGGACGCGCTGACTCGCACGCGCGAGGAGGTCTACACGCCTATCGCGGAAAACGGGAAAATCTACGGGCAGATCTACGATCTCTACAGCGATCTGCACGACGCCTTTGGCGCCGCCGAGTGGTCGGGAAGGCTGCACCACGTGATGAAAAGCTTGATCGCGATTCGCGACCGGCAGCGCCGGGAATGACGGACCATGCTCGAGGATCTCAAGGAACAGGTCTGGCAAGCAAACCGGGACCTGGCGCGGCGCGGTCTGGCCGCCTTGACGTGGGGCAACGTCAGCGGCATTGACCGCGCGCGGGGACTCGTGGCGATCAAGCCGAGCGGCGCCGCGTGCGATGACGCGGGTCCGGCGGACATGGCGGTCGTGGACCTGGAAGGCCGTGTCGTGGAAGGGCGCCTGAAGCCCTCCTCCGACACGCCGACCCACGTCGTTCTCTACAAGGCTTTCGAGAAGATCGGCGGCGTCACCCACACGCACAGTTCCTGCGCGACGATGTTCGCCCAGGCGCAGTCGGAGATCCCCTGCTTCGGCACCACGCATGCCGACCACTTCTACGGCCCCGTCCCCATCACCCGATCCATGAGGCAAGAGGAAGTCGAAAGCGAGTACGAGGCCAACACGGGCAAGCTGATCGTCGAGCGGTTCGAGGACGTCGATCCCGGCGCGATGCCCGCCGTGCTCGTGGCAAACCACGGGCCCTTCACGTGGGGGAAAGACGCCGCCGAGTCTCTGCGCAACGCGATCGCCCTTGAGGAGGTGGCGAAGATGGCTCTGGGCACGCTGCAGATCGACCCCGAAGCGGACGCCATTGCGTCCTATCTCCTGGACCGGCACTATTTCCGCAAGCACGGCGCGGGCGCTTATTACGGTCAGGGCTAAGAGGCTCTGCCAGGAAGAGAGAATGCGTAGGCGGCATGGGCATCTTGCCCATGAAACACGGGCGGGACGCCCGTGCCACCCCCCTTCTGTTAGCGCCTCCAGGTCCCGCCGGACGATTTCGAGTGGAAAGGACGCGGCGCGTTGATGAGCGAAGCAAAGATCACGTGGGCGGTTTTCACGAAACCTTGGAAAATGCCTCTGCCGGAGTTGGGCGGATTCGTCAGCGGCCTCGGCTTCGACGGCATCGAACTGCCGGTTCGGCCCGGGTACCAGGTCCAACCCGACAATATGGACAGGGAACTCCCCGAGGCGGCTCGCGTTCTCGCGGGCTTCGGCGTCAGGATCTGCAGCGTCGCGTGCCCGCCCGCCGAGAGAGCGATGGCGGCGTGCGCCGAGGCGGGTGTGCCGATCATTCGGGACGGGGTTGTCATCGGCGAAGAGGGGTACATGGCCACGGAAGCCAAGGTGCAGAAGGAATACGATCGGCTCGCGCCCCTCCTCGACAGGTACGGCGTCAAGCTGGGCGTTCAGAACCATTGCGGAGGGTTCGTGTGCAACGCCATGGGCCTTCGTCACCTGATCGAGAAGTACGACCCGAAGCACATCGGCGCGGTCCTCTGCCTCGGCCACTGCGCGCTGGACGGCGAGCTGCCCGACATGGCCATCGACATCGTGTGGTCCCATCTGGCCATGATCTTCCTGAAGAACGCATACTGGCGCCGCGCCAACGGTCCCGAGGCGGAGTTCGCCGAGTGGGACGTGTATTGGACGACGGGCCGACAAGGGCTGCAGTCCTGGCCGGCCGTCGCCGAAGCGCTCAAGCAGCGCGGCTATGAAGGCGTCATCAACCTCAACGCGGAATACACGGACGAAGGGTCGGTCAACCGGTTGATCGCCGAGGACCTCGCCTTCGCGAAGTCCCTCTTCGAGACGTCCACCGCTTACGCGCGGCGCAAGGTCGCGGCGAGCATCGCGACAGGGAACGAACCCGCTTCCAGGCAATAGGTCGCCAGAGAAGCCAGATCTCCCGCCGACACCGGGCTTCAGTGCGCCCGGTTTCTCAGAGGGTGTGTGAGAAGGCCGGTCGGACAGTGTGGCGCCGGTGAAGGCCGGCGGGGCGCGGGTGGAGGCCGGCGGGGCGCCGGTGGAGGCTGGCGGGGCGCCGGTGGAGGCCATGAAAAAACGTGGGGGCGCTAGGCGTATAACACCCGAGGGCGCCTGTTCCGCGCTTTTCACACGCCCTCTCATTAGCGCCGGGCTTCAGCCCGGTGAAGACGGGCGTATCCCAATACGTCCATCAAAACCGTTTCAACGGTTTGTGTTTCGAACGGTTCGTGACTCTCGCAAGGCCATCGGGAAACCACTGAAATGGTTCCGGAAGATGGAATCCGCGCACGGAATCCCCTCGATGAATCGAGGGGCTGACGAGAATCGCACGCACGGAGGGGAAACCTCGGTCCCCGATGGTTTCGGGCAGATCTGCGACACGGAGGAAGATGATGGCAGAGACCCTGAAGTTCGGTCTGATCGGCTGCGGATTCATCGCCAAGGTGCATGCCGCCAATATCCATAAGATCGACGGCATGGAGGTCGTCGCGTGGTGCGATCTCGCAAAGGAAAAGGCGGAGGAGTTCCTGTCCAAGTACGGCGGAAGGTACGCGACGACCGACGCGAGCGAGATCATGGAGGACTCGCGGATCGACGCGGTCGCGATCGCGACGGCTCTGCCGGACGACTGCGCCTCGGTCAACGCGGATCTGGCCATCCGCGCCGCCCGAGCGGGGAAACACGTGTTCATGGAGAAGCCGATCGCGGCCACTTTGGAGAAAGCGGACGAGGTCGTCTCGGCGATCAGGGAGACCGGCGTCAAGTTCCAGCTCGGCTTCTGTTTCCAGTATTCCCCCACCATCGAGCGCGCGGCTCGGATCATGCCGAACCCCGCTTACTCCGTTTTCCAGTGCGCGGAAACGCTAACGGCGCAAGCCTGTCACAACATCGACCTCATGGTCCACAAGTTCCACAAGGCGCCGCTCCTGTCGGTTTACGCTTCAGGGGGAAAGTACTTTGATTTCGACCAGCGTCTTCCCATCGATTCCTTTTCGGCGGTTCTGAGGTTCGAGGACGGCTCGACCTCGACGTACACGCAGCACGGAGCGATGAACGTCAAGTTGAGTAAGTTCAGCGCTCAACTGTTCGGCAAGGAGGGGTGCGTCTACCTCGGCGACCGGTTCCGCGAGGTCCTGTGGTTCCCCGCCGACGGGGAGCCCCCCGAGCCGTACCGCGATGAGGAGACGTATATGGGGCACTTCCAGGAGATCGAGGACTTCGGGAAGTGCATCCGCGCAAACCGCACTCCCGCCAACACGCCGGAGCGGGGGAGATTCGTCCTGGCGGTGGAAAAGGGCATCATCGAGAGCGCGACGACGGGGCAAGTCATCGACATGA
>DATKZW010000636.1:0-3458 GCA_035527775.1 Sumerlaeia bacterium
GAACTTCCGGGAAGCCCAGGAAGCGATGGACGCGCTGGAGAAGAAGCACGGCGAGCTGCAACCCCGTCGCAAACGGTTCGACGAGGACCTGGAAGCCGTCACGGCCGACTTCCTTATCGAGAACATCGACCTCGCCTTCAAGGCCTGGCGCGAAAAACCCTGGGCCAAGGATCTGTCGCCCGAAACCTTCCGCGAGCACATTCTCCCCTACCGCGGGAGCAACGAGCCGGTCAATTCGTCGCGCCCCGAATGCCTCAAGCGCTACGCGAACCTCCCAAAGAAGATGAAGGACCCCACCGACGCCCGGGAAGCGGGAGGCTTGATCCTGAGCGACGTCGGCCGGTGGGTCGGATTCGACAGCCTGTACTATCTGCACCCGACGGACCAAAGCTTCGAGGAGATGAAGAAGAGCCGCCTCGGTCGGTGTGAGGACATCTCGAACATGCAGTTGTACGCCGCGCGCGCCAACGCCGTCGCCGCGGCCAGCGACTACACGCCGTGGTGGGCGGACCGCGACAACAACCACGCCTGGGTGGTGTTGCTGGACAGGAACGGCGAGGGCAAGGCCCGCCTCAGCAACCGCGCCGCGAAAGTGTACCGCAAGACCTTCTCGATCCAACGCGACAGCCTGGCCTCGCGAAAGAACGAGGACGAAGAGGTCCCGCGTTGGCTCGGGGGCAACAACTATAGAGACGTCACGCCCTCCTATCGCGAAACCACCGACGTGACGGTTCGCCTGACGGAAGAGAAGCCCGAGGGGGCGCGATTCGCTTACATCTGCGTCTTCAACGAGGGCGAATGGAAGCCGATCCACTGGGGCGAGATCCGGGGCGACCGCGCGACTTTCACCAAGATGGGCCGCGACATCGCCTACCTGCCCGCCTACTATGTCGACAAGAAAACCGTCCCCGCCGCGCCCCCCTTCATCCTCGCCTCCGAAGGGAAGGTTCACACTCTCGACGGCGCGGCCAAGGAGGAAATCCCGATCGAGATCGCGACGACGAAGCCCGCGACGCCCGACGCCGACACCCGGCGCGACATACCCACGATCGTCGTCCAACCGGGCAAGACCTACGAACTCTCCGTCTGGGACAACGGCTGGGAATCGCTCGGGAAGAAGCTCGCCGCCTCACCGACCCCGTCCGCGCGATCGCCCGTCTCCTTCGAATCGGTTCCCAAGGGCAGACTTTACTGGCTCGTGGCGGAGGGCTCCCGCCGTCTGGAGCGCATCTTCACGATCGAAGACGGGAAGCAGGCGTGGTGGTAGGCGCGTCCGAGCGGACGGGCGCGGCGCCGTTGGCGGTCATTCCCTGCGTCGGCGCGCTCCTTTCGAGGCCGCCGCCACGTCTCATGGCGTGTCACCACGCCACCCGTTCTTGCAGTTCCGCGTAGGATTCCTTGTAGAGGACCAGGACGCGATCGGTCAGCGTGGCTCGCCCTTTTTTCTCCTCTCCCCAGATCTTGCTGACCTTGGAGTTGCGCGGCAGCGCGTCCTCGATGATCTGCGCTCGTTGCCAGAGGGTGCGCTTGCGCTTGATGTGCCGCCAGACTTCTTCGGCCAGGACGATGGGTTCCTGTCCGCCCTTTCTCACGTCGCCGATGACGAGGGCGCAGACGCCCCCCGGCGCGGTGACGCGGTAGAGGAGACGGCACGTGTCGAGCATGAAGGCCAAGTACGGCTCGAGCTTGCGGTGCTGGTCGAGCCGCTCGTCGAGATCGCCGGGCGACTCGTCGAGAAACCAGAGCCGGATCCAGTTGTACAGGCCGTACTTGAGCACTTTGAGGTAGGGCGGGGACGTGACGATGAGACGGACCTTCTTGCGCTTGAGGGCGGGATCCGGAATGTTTCGGAGTTCCTGAATGGGCGCGGCCCAGGCGCGGCCGCGGGTCTGAGGCAGGCCAAGCCGCAGGAGCCGGTCGACGCGGGCGCGCAAAGCGGGGAAGACGTCGACCTTCGGCGCCTCCAAGCCTTTCTCATCCGCGTAGCGCCGAATGTAGCCGGGCGACATGCTGAAGGTGTTGGGCATGGGGATGGAAAGATAGGGGGAGGATCCTTTGCGCGGCCCTCGGCGCCGAGATCCCGCCGCTCCGAGAGCGCCGCCGTGCAGCATGCCCAGAAGAACGGCGATCAGGAAGGCGTCGATGCGGTCGGCCGGGTCGAGCGCCTGTTTCAGGAAAACGAGTTGGCTCAGGGTGTGCTCGTGAAACAGCATGCGGATCGCGTCCGGCTCTCGGTCCACTTCGGCGAAGAACATGTCGTTGGATAGATCGTCGACCCGGTTGCGCAGATCCGCGGGGTCGGGGGGATCGACCTTGGCCCGCGTGAGAGCGTAGGCGAGGGGATTCGGATCGACGCCGATTCCGACGCGGCCCTCGACGCAGGCTTGAAAAGGCGTCGTGCCGCGCCCGCAAAACGGATCGAGCACCGCGTCGTCGCGACGCGTGAATTTCTGAATGAAATAGTGCGGCAGCCGCGGGGGGAACATGCCCATATACGAGCACATCGCGTGCAGGGGATGCCCCCACTGCTTCGACTTCTGCTGCCATTCATTCGTCAGCATCAGCGGTCGGCTCCCTTGTTCGGTTCAGGAGAATGGCGGCCTGTTTCAGCCTTCCTCGCGCTGCCCAGACGAGAGCGGCGACGCCGCGTTCAGGCGGGCGTGGCTCGTCGAAACGCGGAATCGTTTTTCCTCGCGCCGTTGGCGGCAGAAAGGCGCCTGAGCGGCATGAAGCGCTCCGCACCTCGATTCCATAGCGGGTTCGTCAGAGTGGGTCAAGGAGTTATTGGGGAATTGCTCGGGGGGAGCGTCGTTGTTCTGGCCGCGTTCCTTGCGGCGCGCAGGGCGTCGTTCCGGAGAAAACAGGAAGCGTTCCCGGGGACAAAAAAAGCGCTCTCGCGCCGTTGGCAGAAAGGACATTGTACGGGGGATCCGAGAACGGAAAGGAAAACGCTTTTACTCGGCTTTCATCACGTTCATGGCGTGGAGGCCCTTTGGGCCCTGTTCGATCTCGAAGTCGACACGCTCGCCCTCGGAAAGGGTTCGGTAACCTTCTTTCACGATGGCCGAGTAATGCACGAAGACGTCATCGCCGCTCTCCTGCTCGATGAAACCGTACCCCTTCTTGTCGTTGAACCACTTCACCGTTCCAACTACAGACATGGCGCTGCCCCACCTTCCCTCGTTTGATCTGCGGGAGACACAGGAAACCGGCCTCGCGCGAGGGCGCCGTCGCCGGCGCTCTCGCACGCAGGGACCTTCGTTGAATCAGGAACAAGATCGTGTGTTCAAGAGAAGGCAAACCGCGTCTACCGGCCTGTTCACTCCCGGTGCGGCGGGGGATCCTGCCCGTCCCGCAACGCGATTCTTGAAGAGGCCTCGGAAGGTGTCAAGAGAAAAATGGGCGGAAAGGGAACGGGAAGTCCCATTAGAGTCTCGCCTCGTAGGCGCCGTCGCGCG
>DATKZW010000637.1:0-5823 GCA_035527775.1 Sumerlaeia bacterium
CGTCGATGACGCTGAGCGCATTGGTGTTCATCCAGCCCCGTTCGAGTTGGGTCGTGGGGAGCTGGTAGCGGGCGAGAATGTGGGTGGCGTAAACGTGCTTGCCGTCGGGCGAAACCGCCAGGCCGCGGAGACTCGTGCTCCCGTTGGGAAGCTGGACCGTTTGGGCGACCCGCCGCGTCGCGGTGTCGATCGCCGAAATGGTCGTCGAAACGTAATCTTGATCCGCCGCGCCGGCGGGGAGATGGTTCGCCACAAAAAGGACGGATCCATCGGGCGAAATGCCCGCCGCGACCGGCTCGCGCATCACGGCGATGGCGGCAACTTCCTTGCCAGAGGCAAGGTCGATGACCGAGACGTTGTTGTTGAAACGATTCGCGACGTACAAGATGCGGCCGTCAGGACTCACGACGGGCGCCGTCGGCGTGTGCCCCACTGCGATGGAATCTATAATCTTTGCCCGCCTCTTCAGATCGATTACGTGGACGCGTCCCTCCGCCGAGCCGCCGGTCACGTACAGCCGCCCGCCGTCGGGCGAGAGAGCCAGGCCGCTGGGTTCGTCCTTGAGAGAAATGTGCTTGCGCACCTTCTCCTTGGCGACGTCGAGAACGGCGATCCGCTTCGCCGTGGCTTCGGCGACGTAGAGGACCTTCCCCTCCGGGCTTGCCACGACGGCGAGGGGCGAAATGTATCTGGGTCGCTTGGCATGGGCGTCCGTCACCAGGCCGTTGACGCTTCCCAGGCCGAAGAAAAGAAGCGCGGCAAGCATTGCGGGAACAGCTTGCTTTGGAGTTCCTGTCATTACGAGTCTCCTGATTATGGCTTGGCCCCTGTCCAGACCGCCTGTTTGTCGGCGGCGATCTCGATGACCCGGCTCGCGGCGCCGCAGGAGATGAGCGTGTTGCCGTTCTCCAGGCGCGTCACCGCATAAGGGGTAGCAGGGACCTCGATCTCGCGCAAGACCTTTCCGACGGAATCGCTCTGGCGAACATTCCCCCGCCGGCCGGAAAGCGTGTGGAGTGAGCGGGATTCTAGAACGCAACCTTCGGGTGGCTGAAGCGCAGGCCGGCGCCGTCGTGATAGGTGGCGTACTCGCTGACGATGGCGCCGTCGGGCCCGGCGCGCATCCAGTGTTTCTCGCCGGGCTTGCCCAGAATGGCCGTCTCTCCCACTTTCAGGATCTGCTCGGTCCTCGCCACGGCGCATTCCTTGTGAGTCGGCGGAATTCGCTCCGCAACGCCGGGCGTCGGGACGCCTTCTCCGTAGATGTAGACCCAGCCGTTGCGGACGTGCCAGCCTTCCATTTTCGCTTTCGCCGCTTCGGTGGCCAGATGCTGGTGCTCGGGGATCATCTGGCCGGGAAGGAGATAGATCTCGTGCCCGAAGAAGCCATGTTCCTTGTTGTTGATCCAAAAGATGCCGGCCATGCCGACCTCGGTGAACTTTCCGAGACCGAAATCCAGCGCCCAGAAGTCCTCGCCGCGCAGGCGATCCGGTATGGGGCAATGATAGTGGCGCATCATTTCGTAGTAGGCTTCTTTCGCCTTCGCGACGTCGAATTTCCCCTCCGCGTCGTAGAAGTGCTCGTTGGGGTGGTTCTTCCAGCTGATCTTCGTAGGATCCATCGTTTTCGTCTCCTGGCCGGCGTGGGCGCGGCCCGCGCCTAATCTGAAAATGGAGAAGGCTCCCGCGGCGCTCGCCGCCAGACCCCCTAGTATCTTGCGTCTCGTGATCGTCATGGCATTCTCTCCGTTCCTTTCCCGGCGACTCAATCCGAATCCTCGCGCTCGCTTCTCAATGTATTGTAAAGATCGTAAGCCTCCTCGGGCTTCGCGTTTTCGTGAACGATGGAGCGCACGGCCCGGACCATGGCGACCGGGTCGTCGGCGCAGAAGATGTTGCGGCCCATGTCCACGCCCAGCGCGCCTTGGTCGATGGCTCTGTAAGCCATCGTCATGGCGTCGAGCTCGGGGAGCTTCTTCCCGCCTGCGATGACGATGGGGACGGGGCACCCCGCCACGACCTCGTCAAAGCCGGGCTCGCAGTAGTAGGTCTTCACGAAGTGGCAGCCCAGCTCGGCGACGACGCGGCAGGCGAGCCCCAGATAGCGCGAGTCGCGAACCATGTCGCGGCCGACGGCGGTGACGCCGAGGGTCGGGATGCCGTAGCGGTTGCCCTCGTTGATGAGGTAGGCGAGGTTGTCCAGGGTGTCGCGCTCGTGCTCGCCGCCGATGTAGACCTGCGCGGTGATGGCCGAGGCGTTGATTCGGACGGCGTCCTCGACCGTCACGCCGATCACCTCGTCGCTCAGTTCCTTCAGAATGGTCGCCCCAGTGCTCGAGCGCAGCACGACCGGCTTGTTCGTTTCCGGCGGGATGCACGAACGCAGGGCGCCCCGCGTGCACATGAGGCAATCCACGTGGGGCATGAGAGGCGGGATGTCCAGATCCACCCGCTCGATGCCGGACGTGGGGCCCATGATGTAGCCGTGGTCGAAAGCGAGCATAACCGTCCGGCCGGTCTCGGGGTTGAAGATCCGCGACAGGCGGTTCTTCATGCCCCATCCCAGGTGAGCGGAACCTCGCAGGAAGAATCCCGGGGTTTCCATCGGGACGTCGGACCGGAAGTTCTTCTTCTCTTCGGCCCTGCCGCCTTCGGCCTTGCCGCCTTCGCTTTTGCCGCCATTTGTCTCAGCCATTCGATTGCACTCCTTTAGCGAATCCTCTGAAAATGAGAGACACCGACGCGGCGCCGGCGTCCTGATTCCCGATGCTCTTCTCCTTCACGTTCTTCGCGCGGCCGAACCGCGCTTGCATCTCCTTGGTTGCCGCGGCGCCCGCCTGCGCCGCCGCGGCGGCCGCCTCGAGGGCGCGGGTGGGATCGGCGCCCGCGTCCGCCTCCTTGCGCAATGTCTCGACGGCGGGCGCGAGGGCGTCGATCAGGGTCTTGTCGCCGACTTGGGCCTTTGTGTTCTTCCGGACCGAGGCGAGGCCCGCCTCGAAGACCCCGGCCAGCTCGGCGGCGTCGAGATCCGCTTTGCCCGCCGCTGGCGCCGACATGCCCATGAAGAGCATGCCGAAGAGCGGCCCCGTGGCGCCGCCGTCCACGCCCATCACCGCCCAGCCGACGTTGTGCAGAAGGGCCTTCAGGTCGGGCGACTCGCCCGTCTCCGCGATGGCCTTCTCGACGCATGCCATGGCGCGCCGCATGGTCGAGCCGTGATCCCCGTCGCCTCCGTGGGAGTCGAGCCGCGAGAGGGTCTCGTGGTTCTGCTCGATCTGCGCAATGGCGGCCCGCAGCATTCGGATGAAATCGTTGCAGCCAATCGTTGCCGACATCTTGGGGCTTCGGCCTCCCTCGCTTCTACGCAGATTCCTCTGGCGTCTCAACCGGGGCTGTCACGGTTCCCGCGCGTCGGGAACGCGCGCCAGCCCCTTTGTCTCTTGCCTCGTCGGACCCAGGGCTCCGTTCTCTGCGTTCGCTTCGCGGGGCTCTGTCCTGTCGCGCTTTCAGCGCTTGCCGCGGGTTCGACGGAGCCGGGCCCTTACTTGACGACCAGGGCGGGCGTGTTGCACGGGGCGTCCCAGAGATCGATCAGTTCGTCGTCCATCCGGGCGATGCACATCTGGAACCCGCCCATCTCCTGGACGGTCAGGAACTCGCCGACGATGCTTCGCGCCAGCTTGACGCCTTTCCCCTTGAGAGTGCGCTTGACGGCCCGGAGAACGAGATAGAGTTCCATGAGGGTGGTCGAGCCCACGCCGTTGAGCAGGACGAGGATCTTCTCGCCCTTCTTGACCTTCAGGTCGTCCAGGAGCGCGTTCAGCATGATCTCGGCGGTCTTGTCGGCCGTCGCGAGCTTCTGCGTCCCGCCGCCGGCTTCCCCGTGTTGGCCCATTCCGACGACCATTTCATCGTCGGCCACCGTCGAGATCACGTCGCCCGTGGCCGGGTGCGTCGCGCCCGACACGGCGACGGCCAGCGTGGCCATATTGTGCTCCATGCGCTCGGCGACGGCGAGACATTCATCGAGGGAGCAACCCTTCTCAGCGGCGGCGCCCGCGACCTTAATCACCGGGAGGCATCCCACGAGGCCGCGGCGGTCGCTCGGGTCCTCGCGGGAGCCCGCGGAGATGTCTTCGTGGGTCAGAATCTGCTTGACGTTCAGACCTTCGCTCTCGGCCATCCCCATGACCACGTTCGCCGACATGACGTCGCCTGCGTGGTTGAGGACGACGAAAAGCATGCCGGCGTCGCGATGGGCCGCGCGGATCGCCTCGATCACGCGCGGCGGGCCGGGAGCGGCGAAGATCTCGCCCGGAACGCTGACGTCGAGCATGCCTTCTCCCACGTAGCCGCTCAGAGCGGGCTCGTGCCCCGAGCCGCCGAGTGTGACGAGGGCGACCTTGTCCTGGCTCTTGGGCTTCGCCCGCACCACGAGGTTCTCGCCGGCGAGCTGGACCTTGGAGGAGTTGGCCAGGGCGAACCCTTCGAGGAGTTCGTGGACCAGGTTGTCGGGATCGTTGATGAACTTCTTCATTGCCATGGGGAAATCCTTTCCTCTCCTTTGTGGCACAGCCGCCCTCGGCTGTGGGCTTGGCAGGACAAAGCCCGCCCTACGGTTGCATCTTGTGGCACAACCGCCCCCGGCTGCGATCGCCTCGAAAGCGCCCCCGCCGAGGGCGGCGGGGCCACAGCATCCCTTCCACCGCAACGCCTTTACTTCATCTCCATCAACTCGATGATGGCGTCGCCCTCCGTGATGAAGGCGCATCGGAGCGTGTCCGTAGCGTCGAAGGGCTCGATGATGACGTTTTGCCCCTTGAGCGCTTCCTCAAGGCTCTCGACCCGGAAGGCCGCGTGACAGCGCGTCTGCACGGCCTCGGGCATGGGGCAATCCGGCTCGAACCGCAGGAACTCGACCGCGTAGGGGTGGCTGTCGGGATCGGTCACGTGGACCTTGGCGCCCGCGATGTAGGTTTCGTTCTCTTGCTTCTCGCTCGTGGGAACGCCGAAATGCTTGAACTCGGCTGAAGCCATGGATCGGGAATCCTTTCGTTCTCCTGGGGACGGCGGGACGGATGCGGGATCGCCGGGTCGGCCGTCCCGTCTTGTTCGCGACCCGCAACCCGCTCTTCGCCCCGTCCTGCGCGGCGAAGCGCCGACGCAAACAGACTGGGGGCCAATTTGTCTCCCCGGACGCTCATTTTCAAGGTTTTTTTCGCTCGCCGAGGCAGGGATCCGCGAAGAGCGCCGTCGGCTCCCGAAAAGGAGTTTGAATCGACGGGGCGGATCGGGTAGGGTGCCCGTCAAAGCCTGAAGAGAAGGTTCGGGCGCACTTAGCACGGGAGGTATGGGTTTCGTGAGGTATGCGGGGAGGTTGTTTCAGTTGTTCCCGGCCGCCGTCGGTCTTTGGCCGACGACGTGTCTTCTCGGAGTCTTGGCCCTGGCCGCAACGGGATGCGCCACGACGTGGCCGCCGGAGGTCGAGCGGAACCTGGCCCTGGCGGGTGACAATCGGCCCGAGCTCGAGAAGGTCCTCGACCACTACCGCAAGAAGGGAGACGCGGCGAAGCTCGAGGCGGCCCAGTTCCTCATTGCGAACAGGGAGGGACACGGCTACATCGTCACCGCGTTCTCCGACAAGAACCAGAACGACGTGGAGTTCGACGCTACCGACTACAAGAACTTCCGGGAAGCCCAGGAAGCGATGGACGCGCTGGAGAAGAAGCACGGCGAGCTGCAACCCCGTCGCAAACGGTTCGACGAGGACCTGGAAGCCGTCACGGCCGACTTCCTTATCGAGAACATCGACCTCGCCTTCAA
>DATKZW010000638.1:0-13544 GCA_035527775.1 Sumerlaeia bacterium
CGCGCGCAAGGCTTCTACTTGGTCCCCCGCCCGGACCCCTATCGTCCCCACTTCCAGAAGCCCGACGGCGCCATCGACACGGACGCCTACATTGACTTCTACCGCGAGTTCATCGCCGAGGCGACGACCCAACAGGTCGCGGCCTTCGTTGCCGAACCCGTTCAAGGATGGGCGGGCACGGTCTTTCCGCCGGAGGATTTCTTCCCCAAACTCCGCGCCCTCTGCGACGAGCAGGGCATTCTTCTCATGGATGACGAGGTCTTGGCCTCGATGGGCCGCACGGGGAAATGGCTGGCCATGGAGCATTACGACACGCTGCCCGACGTGGTGACGCTCGGCAAGGGTTTCGGCAACGGCTTCCCCGTCACCGCCATGTGCGTACGCGATCCGTACAAGGAGTCTTTCGAGGCGATCAGCGCCAGCACGTCTTACGGCGGCAACCCGATGGCGTGCGCGGCGGCGCTGGCCTCGATCGAAGCGATCGAGGAGGAAGGTCTTCTGGCGCACGCGCTCGAGCTCGGTGAATTCTTCGACGGGAAGATGGCGAAGATGATGGAGCGCCACCCGATCATCGGCGACGTTCGGTGCAAAGGATGCCTGCTCGGCATCGAGCTCGTCAAGGATCGCACCACGAAGGAACCCTTCGACGAGGCGGGCAAGATGGTCTACCAGAAAGCGTTCCGGAAGGGCCTGGCGTGGATTCCGGCGGGTCATATCTTGCGTCTCAGCCCGCCCATCGTCATGAGTCTCGAGGAAGCCGAAATCGGCATGAACATCGTGGACGAAGCCATCGGCGAGACGGAGGCGGAACTCGGGTGCGCCTGAGGGGAAAGCGACCGACCATGACGCTGCGCGCGGGAACGGCGGTTCGCGACGTGACGCCCCGGAAGCCCATGTTTCTCGTGGGCTATCCCCACGTCGAACGAACGTCCACCGGCGTTCACGATCCTTTGCTGGCCTCGGCCTTGTGTTTGCGCGAGGAATCCGCCGCGCTTCTGATGGTTGCCGTGGACATTCTGCAGATCGACCCGCCGACGGCGCGGCGCCTGCGGGCAGAGATCGCCCGGCGAACGGGCATTCCCCAGGAGGGCGTTTTCGTCAGCTGTACGCACACGCACTCGGGCCCGGTGACCATGGAGACGATCACTTGGCAGGACGACCCCGTGGTCCCCGATCCGGACCCCGACTACGTCGCCTTGTTATGCGACGGCATTGCGGAGGCGGCGGCCGAAGCCGCGGCGAAGACCGAGGAAGCGGAGATCGCCTGCGCGGTCGTCCCCGTCCGCGGAGTCGGCACAAACCGGCTTTCTCCGGACGGCCCCGCCGATCAAGAGGCGGGCGCGCTCCTCGTCCGCAAGGCGAGCGACAAGACGCCCATCGCCGCATCGGTCGTTTACTCGATGCATCCGACGGCGCTTCATGAGGACTCGACGCTCGTCTCCGCCGATTTTCCGGCGTACACGCGCCAGCAGCTGCGCGAGGCGCTGGGAGAGAACTTAGCCGTCCTTTACCATACGGGACCGTGCGGGAATCAGAGCCCGCGTTACAGCGTGAGCGGCCAGACGTTCTCGGAAGCAGAGCGCCTCGGACGAACCCTGGGAAGCGCGGTTCTGGAAGCGATCGGGAGATTGGGGGAGGGGGACTTCCAGCGGAAGGTGAAACTGGCCGGCCGGATCGCACCGGTCGAACTGCCGCGCCGGACGATGCCTTCCGTCGCCGAGGCGCGGAGGAAGCTGCGGGAATGCATTGCCGCTTACGAGCGTCTCAAGCGGGAAAACGCCGGACACGGACCCGTGCGAACGGCGGAATGCGCCGTCTTCGGCGCCGAGGAATCCGTCGTCCTGGCGCGTTGCCAGGAGAGCGGCGAGCTGGCACGCTGCGTCCAGGCCTATACGCCGGCCGAAGTCCAAGTCCTGAGAATCGGAGACGCTTATATCGTCGGCTTTCCCGGAGAGGTCTTCGTGGAATACGGCCTGGCGGTCAAGGGGAAGTCTCCGGCGAGGGCTTTCGTCGTCAGCCTCGTGAACGGCGACTTGCAGGGCTACATCGTGACGCCCGAGGCCGCGGCGGCGGGAGGATATGAAGCCGCGAACAGCCTCTTCTCGCACGAATCCGGCGAGATCATGGCGAGAGCGGCGTTGCGGCTGATCGCGGATCTTGCGCGCGACGCGTGAAGGGACGCGATCCGCGCCGCACAGCGGGAGCGCCATGTTCCTATCCATCGACCTCGGCTCCACGCATTTCAAAGCGGCAGTGTTCGACGAAGCGCTGTCGCTTCGAGGAAAGGGCGTGCACCGGCTGGAGTATTGCTACGCTTCCGGCGGTCGAGTCGAGTTGGCCGTCGAGGAGGTGGACGGCGGCCTCGAGCGGGCCATCAAGGAAGCGGTCGAGAAGTCCGGCGTCGCGCCCTCGGAGATGCGGGGCGTCGCGGTCGCGAGCCAGGCGCAGACGTTTGCCGTCTTTGGCCCGGACGGACGCGCCAAGACCCGGTTCATCAGTTGGCAGGACACCCGAGCCCGCGCAACGAGCGAGGAACTGGCCCGGCGTGGCGAAATGGCGGACTTCGCCGAGCATTGCAGCTTCGGCGCCCTCATCCCAGGTTTGCAGGTCTGCCTGATCGCGCATATCCTCCGAGCCGATCCCCAGCTCATCTCCGAGCGAGATTCCGTTCTCTGCCTGCCGACCTATCTCGTCCGGCAGCTCATTGGCGAGGCACGCATCGATGACAATCTGGCCGCTATGAGCGGTCTCTTTTCGCTGTCGCGGAATGATTGGTGGCCGGAAGCCTTGAGCCTTTGCGGGCTGACGCGGGATCGTCTGCCCGAGGTCGTCCCGATCGGCGCCGTCGCCGGCAAGACGGGCGAAGGCGCGGGGCGCTTTGGCTTGCCGCAAGGGATGCCCGTGATTCTGGCGGGCAACGATCAAACGGCCGGCGCCTACGGCGCCGTGATTCACGAAGAAGACGCCGTTCTCATCACGCTCGGCACGGCGCAGGTCGCCTACGTCTCTCTGAGCGAAATGCCGGCGCCGTCCCTCGACACGATCCGCGGACCCTACCCCGGCGGGCGTTTCTACAAGATGGCGGCGGACAGTTGCGGCGGGAACGTGGTGAATTGGGCCTGCGGACTTCTCACCGGCTGCGACGATTTCGACGCCTTCTTCTCTCTTGCGGCGCAGGCCCCGCCCGGATGCGACGGGCTGAGATTCGCCGCCGAATTGCCGTCGGGCCGAGGCCGGTGGGAGAACATCGGCCTGGAACACACGGCGGCCCATTTCGCAAGGTCCGTTCTGGAGAGCCTTGTCGAACGCATCGCCGCTCTTGTGCAAACTCTGAACGCAGACCTAAGAGGGAGAAAAGTCCTGGCGGCGGGCGGCGGGAGCCGCCAGGCGGAGTGGGTGCGAATTCTCGGCGACCGGATCGGGACGAACATCGCAACCGTCGACGCGGACCCCCTGCTCGGTGCGGCCCAGATGGCAAGGGACGGCCTGGGCCTCGGCGCCCGCCGCCCGCTAAAGCGATGAAACCTCTGCGCAGCGACGAGATCCGCGGGAATTGGGCGACGGCGCTCTTGCCCATCGCCGAGAATGACGACATCGACTACGGGCGGTTGGCCGAGGAGATCGACGTTCTGATCGGTATGGGCGTCGACGGCATCTATTCCAACGGGACGGCCGGCGAGTTCCACAACCAGACCGAAGAGGAGTTCGACCGCGTCAACGCGCTTCTCGCCGAGCGCTGCAACGCCGCCGGGACGCCGTTCCAGATCGGCGTCAGCCACATGAGCCCGCGGTTGTCCCTCGAACGGCTGCGACGGGCCGTGGCGCTCGAGCCCGGCGCCGTGCAGGTCATTCTGCCGGATTGGCTCCCAGTGAAAGACGCTGAGGCGATCGCCTTCCTGAACCGCATGGGAGAGGAGGCGCGCCCGATCGGCCTGGTCCTGTACAATCCTCCTCACGCCAAGCGCGCACTTGCTCCGGAGGAGATCGGCCGTTTGGCGGAGGCGGCGCCCGCGCTTGTGGGCGTCAAGGTGGCCGACGGCGACGCGGCGTGGTACCGGGCCATGGCGCGACACGCGGGAAGGCTCAGCCTTTTCGTTCCGGGGCATCGCTTGGCCACGGGCTTTGCCCTGGGCGCGCACGGGTCGTACTCGAACATGGCTTGCCTCCATCCCGGCGCGGCGCAAAGGTGGTTCGAGCGAATAAAGTCCGATTACGAGGCCGCCCTTGAACTGGAGGGCCGAATCCGGCAATTCATGGACGGGTGCATCATCCCGCTCGCCGCCCAACAAGGATTCTCGGACCCGGCCCTCGACAAGCTCCTCGCGGCGATCGGAGGATGGGCCAACATCGGAACGCGCCTGCGGTGGCCGTACCGATCCGTCCCTGAGACTGAAGTGAGCCGCCTGAGGCCAATTGCCGAGAGAGCTCTCCCTGAGTTTTTCCCCAGACCATGCCCGTGAGCCGTCACGGGGCGGAGATCGCGGCATTCATGTCCGCGGACGCCGCGAACGGTTACCCGGGCCTGCTCTCGCGCACCCGGCCCACCAAGTCCGTCGCCGTCTCGAAGAAGAGGGCTTTGATCTCCCTCTTGCCCAAACCCAGCCGTTGCGCGGCGCGGCGCATGGCGCGCAGCTGCTCGTAGCGGGTGAACGTCATGCGCGGATCGCAATGGGAGAGATCGAGGGTCTGGTTGCTCTCCGAAAGGAAGGACCAGGCGCGGCCAAATGCGACGTACTTCCCGCGCAGAACGCCGACGGGCAGATCGTCGCTGCCGTACATCACGCGGTCGGCGCCGACGGCCGAGATCAGGGCGTCAAAGGCGTCCGACTCGCAGACCGACGAGGCGTCGAACCATACGTTCGGAAGCTCTCGGAGACGTTCCGCGACGCGCTCGACGGCCCACGCCGAGTAACCGCGAGCGCAGTGCGCCAGGATCCAACGCACGGCCGGATGCTTCCCCGACAAACGGACCAGATCGCCGATGTTCTCGGGATCGGCGACGGCGTCGCGCCGCGACAGATGCAGCATGACGATGAGGCCCAAGTCATCGGCCGCTTCGATCTGATGCCCGGGCAGGAAATCCGCGATTCGGCAGTTCGCCGGATCCCCCGTTGCGGCGTAGTAGCGGTACGGTTTGATTCCGAGAAAGCCGTCGCGCCGAACCCGCTCCCCGATGAACTCGGCGGGCATCGAGGGATGAACGAGCATCAGGGCGCCGGAGAGGGGATCGCCTTGCGTTTCCTTCGCCGCGAAGGCATTCGAGGCCTCAAAGTCGCACTGGGGAAAGGGAAAGGGGAAAGCGAGGCGATGGACTTCGCGCCCTGGCAGGAGGCAGCGGTCCCAGGCGTCCAGCGCGTCCCAGTTCGCCTCGGGAAACTGCCGGCCGACCGTTTCCGCGAAAGGCCCCCGCTCCTTCTTGGGATCGGCGTTCCACTCCCATCGGTAGACGTGGGTGTGGACGTCGAAAACGCGGTCCGGAACGAAGGCGTCGAGTTCTTCGTCCCAGATCTTGCGGTCGAGGTCGTTGCGTTCAATCGGCGGCTTCATCGGCGGTCTCGGAAAGGGGCGGCCTTGGTTCGCCGATCGGCGCGAGGTTGGCCAACGCACCCGCGACGATCCCGACCACGAGCGATCCCGGCATGATCCACAGGAAGGTCGGGCCTTTGCTTCCGGTGATGGGTTCCCAGTAAGCGATCAGGATGGCGGCGACGATGGCGCAGATTCCGCCGACCCATGCGCCAAAGGTCGTGGCCCGGCGGACGAACATGGCGTGGAAGAAGAGGACGAAAAGGGGCGCCACGAGGAGATTGACGACCCGGAAGCACTTCTCCAGCAAGTTGCCTCCCGCCTGACCCACAAGGAACGTCAGGACGATTACGGCGGCGCCGATGAAGACGGAAACCCAGCGAGCCGTCTTCACTTGCTCGGCGTCTCGCCTTTTCCTGCCGCGAAAACGGTCGAGGAAATCCACCGTGAAGACGGAACAGGACGAGTTGACGCCGGAAGAGAGACTGGACATCGCCGCGGCCAGAAGCCCGGCGATCACCAAGCCGCTGATCCCGGCGGGAAGGCCGAAGACGATGTACTGGGGAAACAGCTGGTCGGCGTTCGCCTCGATGGTCTGTCCGTCCGGGATCATGTGCGGATTGGCGCGGAAGAAGGCGAGCAGCGCGAAGCCGAGCATGGCGAGGAAGATGAGGACCGTCGCGTCGGCGCTCATGGACGTGATGATGGTTCGTCGCGCCGCCTTCACGTCGCGCGTCGCGAGATAGCGCTGGATCGCCATCTGATCCGACCCGGACGTGCAGACGTACCACACGAACGCCGAAACGAAGGCCCATCCAAGGGTCACGCGATGGCCGGTCTCGAACCCGAGTTTCGGCTCCTGCCAGTGCTCGGCCCACGCGGCGGGCCACCACTCGGCGACGCCGCCCAGAGATCGCGTGATGAAAACGACGGAGAGGACGGCGCCCCCGAAAAGGATGAGCGTCTGCGCGACGTCGGTAAACACCACCGCGCGCAGACCGCCCATGGACGTGTAGACTACGGTTATGACGCCGAGCGCGACGCAGAGCCACGGCCCCAGTTTAGGATCGAGGCCCAAAGTGGGAATCAGGACTTTGTCCGTCGTTGCGTAAATGATGAGGGCCATCCAGAGAAATCGGAGGGATAGGAAAATCGAGGCGCCAAGCATGCGGACGCTGACGCCGAATCGTTTCTCGAGAATCTCGTAGGCGCTCGTGACTCGGAGCCTCATGATGCGGGGAATAATAAGCCAACCGACGGTCAGAACGACGAAGGGGTAGGCGGTCGCTTGGCTGAGGATCATGGGACCGTGCTTGATGAGCTCGCCCGGCCAGGCGAGGTAGGAAAGCGTGCTGAGGAGACTCGCGAAAAGCGAAAGCCCCACGGCCCACGACTTCATCCTTCTTCCGCCCAGATGATAGTCTTCGGCCGTCTTCGTTCGTCTCGCGTAATGCCATCCCACGGCCAACATGGAGAGGGCGTAAACGGCGATGACGATCCAGTCGATGGGCGCGAGTCGCTTGGGCGCGCGTCGCTCGATTCTCAGAATCGCGTGGGCGGCGCCGACGCGCGCGTCCGTTTCGGGATCGTCCAGGAGCCCGATCAAAACGGGCAGGTCGTCGTTGTTTCCGCGCACGGCGAGCGCGGCGGCCGTCTCGTATTTCTGTCCTTTGTCTCCCGTCTTCGCATACTCGAGAAGCGCGTTCTTGAAAGACCGCGTCTCGGAATCGTCCCTAGCGCGCGCGAAGGCCGCGCTCAGCATGTAGACGCGGGCGCTGGAGTCCGCGCTTTCGCCGCGCGCGGCGTTCTGGATTGTCCTCAGCGTCTCCGCCGAGACGTTCGGGAGGTTGCGCAGAACGTAAGCGGCGGTTCCTCGCGCCCGCTCGTCGTCGGATTCGAGCAACGCCGCCAGCGCCTTCTGCCCCGCGCCGCCGGCTGACTGAACGAGACTCCATTGGGCGTAGGCGGCAAAGGCGCGGTCCGCCGACCCGGCCGCCTTCTCGAATGCTTCCTTGTCTTCCTCCGCCTCTTTCCTTTCTTCTGGAATCGTGTATCCCAGCTTGCCCAGCGTTTCGACCGCATGGAGACGGTCGGGGCCGTCCGCGTCGAGGAAAGCGTTGCGGATCCGCTCGATCCACGGCTTGCGCTGGTCCGGTCGGAGCCAGGTTCTCGCCAGCACGCGCCAGACGCCGATTCGGTACTGCGGTTCCTCGCCGTGCGCCGCGAGCTCGGCTTCGAACGCCTCGCGAACGTCTTGAGGGTAGCCGAGTGCGAGCAGGTGTTCCGCGGCGTGGACCTTGACCCAGCGTTCTTCGTTCTGAAGGGCGTCCCGCAAGACTTTCACGCATCGCTCGCGCAGTTCAGGCGTCACGCGGGGAGGCTGGGCCGAGTTTTCTTGCGCGCCGACAATCGCGGGGAAAAAAAGATGAGCCAAGACTGTTGCGGCGATCAGAAAGCGTTTAGATTGCATCTACAGCGCTCCCTTGGCGGTCCGTGAAATCGAGATAATAGCGCCTACCAAAGTCAGCGCGAGAAGCGAGCGCTGAAGGCGCGACAGAACATAGCCCGGGGGCAGAGCGACGTGTCCGCCGTAGCGCAGCGAAGGCGGACGCGAGCGATGCCCTGGGTGACGGGCCGGGAAAAAGAGCCGCTGGCGCGGGTTCTTGCTCCGCAAGAACCGTGACGGCGGACCAATCCCATATTTGCAAGCGCTTCACGATCTTCTCTCATAGGGTGTTCAGCCTAGGACTTCCGCCGCTTCTCTAACTCCGGCCAGAGCGCGGGGTTCACCAGGTATTCGGGGACGTCGCGGAAAGACTCGCGGATTCTCGCCAGAAGATCGGCGCTCAAAGGGGGCCGCGCCGCGAGTTCAACGTTCGCCTTCATCTGCGCGACGTTGTCCACCCCTACGAGCACGGACGTGACGCCTTCCTCGGCCCGGGAGAATAGAAAGGCGACCTCGGCGACGGACCGGCCCGCCTCTCGACAGAGGCGCTCGAACCCGCGCTTGTAAGGCGCGATTTCGTCGAGATGCGCGGGAACGTCCTCCACGGGCATCAAGATGAGACCTTGAAGAAAGACGCTCCGCGCAAACACGGCCACGCCTTGTCGCCTGGCGCGCCCCAGAAAGCCGGAGCGACGCAATCGCTGGTCGAAGACGTTGAAGGGCGCCTGCACGGCGAAGATCCCGTCGACGGACAGAGCGAGAAGCGCTTCCTCCGGCGTGTAGACGGAGACGCCGATATGCTCGACGAGTCCCTCTTGCCGCAGCGATTGGAGATGCCGCATCACGAGGCCGTCGCGGCGCGTCATGTGCTCGGCGCGGTGCAGGAGATAGAGGAAGACGCGATCGAGACGCAGCCTGCGAAGGGACGCGCTGAGAACTTCGGCGATCTTGCTCTTTGCCTCCCCTTCGCTCATGTCGGCGAAGCCTTCGATTTCAGGCAACTTGGTTGCGACGAGGATCGCGTCGCGATCGGCGCGGCCGGAGAGCCACTCGCCGAGGACTTCCTCGCTCTCGCCGTAAGCGTACGCCGTATCGAGAACGTTCACACCGGCGTCTCGAGCAATATCGAGGATCTCGAAAACTTCCTTTCTCGCCGGCCGACCCGTCTTGTTCGCGATGCCGTAGTTCATCCCGAACTGGACGGCGCCTAGCGTCAGGATCGATATTCCGCGCCCGAGGGCGTTTGCGTATTCCATCGGAGTCGGTCTCCATCGCGAGCGAGGCCCGTCCCGGTCCATGCTCAGTACCGACCATGGGATTCCACGAGGTCGCGCATGAGGCGAATCCGATCCTCGTCGGCGCCGGGAGGGACTTGGTCCCCGGCTGCGGCGATCAGACGCGGGCTCCGTTCGCGCGTGTCGAGCCACTCCAAGACGGCCTTCTTGAAATCGTCGAGATCCGCGCTCGGCAGCCAGAGGTCCGGCGAAACGCCGCCCGAGAGAATCAGATCCGGCCCGGCTTCGTTCCGGCATTCCTCGGGCGTCAGGTCGCCCATCGGCGGCGGGGTCACCGCGTCAATGCAGTCCGCGCCGACGTCGCGCATCATGGCGAGAGCGCCTCGCAATCTGCCATCCACGTGAACGGCGACGCGCTTCCCCGCGGCGTGGAGGCGCCCAACGGCTTCTTCATAGTAAGCGCTCGACCATTCCTTGAAGAACCGCGGCGGCTGCACGTCGCTAGAGAAGTTGTCTCCAAGTATGACAATATCGGCCGGCGAGCGCGTCAGCAAGTCTATGAGGGACAGGTTGTTCGCGTTGATCCGGTCCACGGCTTCTCGCACGACGCCGGGCGTTTCGCAGACGGCGTACGCCGCGGCCTCGACCCCCATCCAGTAGTGGAGCAGTTGCCCCATGGCGCTGTAACCGGCGGGCATATAGACGACCCCCGCGCCGCCGACGCATTCATCCCATCTCGCATAGTTCTCCCATCGCGGCGAGAAGCTCCGGCTGCCGAGAGCATAGGCCAAGACCGCCAGGTCCCGCTCTGTCTTGACGGCCCATTCGGGGGTCGCCCACGCGTACGTCTGATCCTTCCACACGCGCTTCCGTTCGATCGAGCCGAGCGGCGTCTCGATGCCCCATCGGATCGTTTGGCCGTCGTCGCTCTTCTCCGTTGCGACCTTCACGTCGTCCGCATACCGCACGTCATAGAAATGGGCGAGGTTCGGCATATAGAACCCGGCGCCCGCTTTCTTGTGGCAGTCGATCAACTCCCTCTCCGGCTCCGCGTAGGAGACGCTCAGGTCCCACGGCATGCGATGCTTATGATAGAACCAGTGCGACAGGTCCAGCATGTAGGGGACCGCGTCGGGGATTTCGCCCCGGAAGACAGTTAGGATGCGGTCGCGTTGGTTCATGGATTCGAGCCGCTCCCAACCGGCGTCTTACTTCGCCGTGTACCCGCCGTCGACCGGGATATTGGCGCCCGTGACGTAGGCGGAGGCGTCGGAAGCGAGGAATACGACCGCGCCCATCAGGTCGGTGTCGTTGGCCATGCGCCCGAGCAATGTCCGGGCGCTGTATTGCCTGACGAAAGTCTCGGGATGGGCGCCGGTCTGGAACCCGCCGGGCAGAAGACAGTTGCACCGGACGCCCTTCGCGCCGTAATAGCTGGCGACGAAGCGCGTGAAGTTCATCATCCCGCCTTTGTGAAAGAAGTAGTCGGGATACCAGCCGTGCATCGAGGTCCCTTCATAGATCGTCGGGTCCGGGGCGATCATGCCCTGAATGGAGCCGATGTTGACGATGGACCCGCTTCCCCGCTTGGCCATCGCGTCCCCAAACGCGCGCGTCATCAGGAAAAGCCCGGTCGCGTTCACGCGCATGCTTTCGGCGAAAGCCTCGGCCGCGTCGTCGTAGCCTTTCTTCATGGGACGGCTCACGGCGTTGTTCACGAGAACGTCGATCCGGCCGCTGCGGCCGAGGATCTCGTCGCGCAGGGAGAGAATCGACTTTTCCTCGCCCTGATCGAGGCGCAACGCTTCCACCTCGTGGCCGGCGCGCCGGAGTTCCTCCGCGAATTCGCTCAGGGCCTCCAGATTGCGGCTCGCCATCAAAGTCCGAGCCCCCGCTTCCGCGAGGGCGGTCGCGATCTGCCGCCCGTACATCCCCGCGCCGCCGGTCACCAGGGCGGTTTTGCCTTTCAATGAAAAGCGATCCAGCACGCTCATGCTTGGCTCTCTCCTGAAGACAATGCCGCGCCGACGCACCCCTTGCATCGCGCCGTCGCGCGCGCCATCATGCGTGGAGTGGACGGTGCGGGGGGACCCCGCGCAACGTCCCAAGTTCCGCGAAAGCCGAGACCAGATCCCCGCAGTAGGCGCTCAGCCCAACCACGTCCGAACCCATGCTGATGAACCGATAGCCCATCTCCACCAACTCGGGAAGCGCGCGAGGATTCCCCACGGTCCCGGCGAACTTCCCCTTTGACACGGCGGCTTCGGCGACCCGTCGCCGCGCCTCGCTCACCTTGGGATGGTCGAACTGTCCCGGCACGCCCAAGCCGTGCGTGAAATCCCCGGGACCGAAGAACAGCATGTCGATACCCTCGAGGGCGGCGATGGCGTCGACTTCGGCCAACGGCTCGGGATCCTCGATTTGCAGAACGATGAAACGTTCCGCGTTCGCCTGCTTGACATAGTCGGCGAGATCGATGTTGCAGTAGGCGCCGTCGGCGTTGCCGCCGTCCAGCGGCCTTCTGCCGATCGGATGAAAGCGCGTCATGCGAACCACGGCTTTCGCGTCGGCGAGACTCATGACGTGGGGAACCATGATCCCCGCCGCGTCGAGCTCGAGGGGCCGAATGTAGTCGCTGTAGCCGCCCCGCGAGACGCGGACCAGCAGATCGACGCCATGCGCCTTCGACGCCCAAACCTGTTGCTCGATGACCGACCAATCGTTGGCGATATGCTCCATCCCGGTCCAGACGCAGTCGAATCCGGCCACGGCAGCGATCTCGACGGCGCGCGCGTCGCCGAGGTTGAGTTTGAAGCAACTGACGACTTCCCCGGCGCGCAGTTTCTTGAGGACGCGGCTTGGGCGCATTTGCATGGTGGCTTTCCCCTTCGCGGAAACAGTTTCAGATTTCGAGTTTTCGATTTTTTTCGGATTCCGGATTTCGGATTTCACCCGTTCGCCCTCAAATCTCCTCGAGCGACACCTCGCGCCCTCGTTCTTCGCGGCTGCGGACGCCGGCGATGACCATGCCCATGAGCTCGACGGTTTCGGCAAAGGGGAAGGGCGGAACGCCCGTTCGCAGGTAACTCACGAAGCCTTCCAGTTGGGTCTTGAAGGCGTAGAAGGTGTCCTGGAACTTGGTCTGGACCGCGCCCGCCGTGCCGCAGAGTTGCAGAGCGCCGAAGGCGCCGTACATGTCGCTCGTCGCAACAACGACAACGTCCGCGCCGGAGCGATGCTTGAAATGGACGATGTTCCTGTCGCGGTCGCCCGTGTTGCGGCACGAGATGAACCCCGGCCCAAGGATCGGGTAGATGGCCTCGAGCGCGTGGATGCCGTATCGCTCCCACGATTTCGGCGTCGTGACGCTCGCGAAGCGCAGGCGGCCCAACTCGTTCGTCGAGATTCGGTAAGGCATGAACTCTTTGGCGTAGCGCATGCAGCTCGAGGACAGAAACGGCTTGCCCTCGTCATGCCACTTCCGGAACGTCGCCAGATCTTGCGCGTTGTCGACGAGGGGCTTGTCGACGAATATGGGCAGTCCCGCCTCGATAAACGGTCGGCATCGGTCCACGTGTTCGTGTCCCTTGTCAGTCGCAATGACGACGGCGTCCACTGCCCCGACCACGTCTTCCGGACGTTCGACGATCTTTGGGATAAGCGATGCCTTCGCCACGCGCTTGGCGTCCTCGGGATCGTCGGTCCAGATATGCGTCACGCGGGCGTTCGGAACTCGGAGCGTCTCCTTCGGCTCCTTTCCAAGGTACTCGGCGATGACCGGGTAGGGGCATTTCGCCATTTCGTCGGGGTCGTAGCCGTTGAAGATCGCGCTCCAGGAGTAGGGATGGCCGTTGCCGTCCACCATCCCGAGCATGGCCAGCGAAATCTCTTTCTCCCCCAAGCCTTGAAACCGCCTCTCATCCATGTCCCGTTCTGCCGCCTTTCCTCGGTGCGCCAAAGGAGCGCGATCGGCGAAAGACCTTCGGTTGCTCTCCAGGGCCTTTCCCTCCTCTGCACGATTCTCCCTCTCTCGCCAAGGCGCAACGCGGGAGCGCCCCGCAACGTCTTGCCCGGGTCTCTTTCCCGCGGATTTCCGGAAGCGCTTGTGTCTCCTTTCACGGTCCCGCCCGATACAGATCGCCGCTGCTGACGGTGCCGTTGCTGGCGTCGTAGACGTTCGCCAAGGTTCTCGCGTTACGGTGTACGTCGAAATCGGAGTCGGGACCGTACGAGAAAAGCGCCCATTGTCTGCGGAAGTACAGCGATTCGGGATCCTCGTCCCACAAGACGAGCCAGGAACCGTCCGAGAACTCGGGAACGTCGAAATTCGCGAAGGG
>DATKZW010000639.1:0-7752 GCA_035527775.1 Sumerlaeia bacterium
GCCGATGCGGAACACGTGCGAATCCGTCCCCATGGACCGTTTGAATTTGAGCAGCGGGTCATCCGGCGCTTTCGTCCGCCCCCCGCCCAAATGGAGTCGCTTCAGGCCCCAGCGCCGTCCCAATTGGGCGGCGGCGTGCAGGATCAGATTCGTGGCGCCGGGAAGGCGCAGGTCAAGATCGGTTGCCGACAAGTGGTAGTGCAGCCAATTCGCGCCTCTCAGGAAGAACGCCGCGGCGACCCACCGATCATCCCGCACGGCGGCGAGCAGCGACCCGGAGCGCTCGGCCAGCCCCGCCAGCCCGCGGAAATACACCTCGCCGAAATAGTAATACGCATCGGCGTCGAGTCTATCCATTGTTTTTTCGTACAGCTTCGCGAACTCCGCACGTCCCTCGGAAGGAACGCATTCGACGACGCGAACCCCCGCCCGCTCCGCCCGGCGCACCATGTTTCGCGCTTTGCCATCGTAGTCCGTCATGGCATCCGCGGGCTTCTCCAAGTTCATGGAAACCGTTTCCCTATCCCGAATCACCTCGACCTCAGGCGTGAGCCATCGCTGGTTCCCCAAGAGGGGATGAAGCCGAATGAACTCAACCACGACTCCGCGCGCGGCAAGCCATTGCGAGAAAACTCGGTTGGATTCCGCCAGGAAATCGGGGTCTTCCGAGGTCGACACGGGACCGCCGTAGCCGTAAGCGGTTTCCGCGTCGAACAGTTCGCGGCTGAACGACGCGTCTGCGATGCGCGGGATGGGCCGAAGCAGGAAAGGGCAGGCCCAGATTTCCTCTCCCCTGCGGTGCACGAGCAGGAGTGCCCGGGCGTCCGCGCCGGTCCGATCCAGACTCACGTAGTCCGGCTGAAAATACACGTCCTGCAACTCGCACGGCAGCGCAGACACCACATGCCGCCATGCTTCCGCGTCCGTGGCGGCGTCAAGAACTTGCGTTGTCCCTTCCGTCTCCATGTTTATCCCAGCGTCTGCTTCAGCGCGCTTGCGACGATCTCCATTTCCGCTTCGCCGTAACGCTGATCGACCGGCAGCGTGAGGAGCGTTCGTGACAGACGGCGCGCCTCGGGGAAACGTCGCCGGTCGACTTCCTTCGGCAACGGCCAGTGGACGGGGCAAAAGATCCGCCGATCCGCCAAGGCGCGGCGGACATCGTCTCGTCTCTTCTCGTCCAGGCGAACGACGTACCCAAGCGGGACCGCACCGGCCGGGAGATCCGCGGCGAGCGGCTCCACCGTCCCCGCCAGAAGACCGTGCAGCGTCGTCCAGTTCGACCGCCGCCGTTCCGCGATCTCCTGCCAGTTCAAGCCCGCGATGAAGTCGAGAACGAAGGCGGGCAAGGCCGCTTCGTCCGGGTGCGCGTTCAGGAAAGACTCGACGGCCTCGAAGGCGGACAGGTACAGCTCCTCCACCTTGGGATCCACCTCCAGGTCCGGGAAGGCAAGGTATTCCCTCTTCAGCAACCGCGCCGCCAGAGACCGCCAGGCGGCCAGTTCCATTTCCGTTGAAGGCTGTCCCGGTTCCGCCTCCGCGGTGCACCACCCTCCGAGGGGCGCGGGCCCCAGCTTGCGGGCGCTGAAGAAAAGGAAACGCCCTTCGTCTGCGGCGGGCGCCCTCAGTTCGCCCCAGTCGCTCAGAAAGGCGTGGCTGAAATCCTCGACCAGATACAGAGAGGACTCCGCTTGCGAGCGAAGCGCGGCGACGGCCGGATTGAGCCAGCCGAAGTAGTGAATCAGCACAACCGCCGCCCCCGGAGGGGGATCCGGCCAAGCCCTCAGAGACGCGTCCACGGGAAAGAAGGAGAGGTCAAACCCGAGAGCCTGGACGGGAAGCAGGACGCTTTCGCACAGGTACGCGGGAAGGTGCACGTGGCGAACGCCGCGAGACCGCAGTCGTTCCAAGATCAGAAAAAGCCCCGCTCGCCCGCTCGCGGCCCACGCGCCTTGGAACCCCTTTGTCACGCCCCGAAGGCCGGAAGAGAGGCCGAGACATACGGGGCTCGGGCTCTCCAGTTCCCCGCCTAAGACGCGCCTGGGCCGCGTGTCCGTCATGAGACAGCCCCCGGCTCCCCCCAGAATCGGGTCTCGCTGGCCCATTGCCTGTAGTCGCTCTCCAGCAGTCCCAGCATCACTCGATCGACTCGCCGGCCTCCGCGCAACGCGTGCTCGCGCTGCCTGCCCTCGACCTGAAAGCCGCACGACTGGTACGCCCGCAGCGACGCCTCGTTGGTGGCCAGAATCGCGGCGTCAAGGCGAAACAACCCCATCTCCTCAAAAGCATGCCGGGCGCACGCTGCGATCGTCTCTCGGCCGTACCCCTTGCCGTGGCAGGACTTGTCGCCGATGACAACCGCATGCTCGGCGCGTCTGTCGCGCCAATGGATCTGCCAGAACCCCGTAAGACCTATGCACAGCCCGGCCTCGTTCTCCACAGCCAGACGAACGGTGTGTTCATCTGATTGGGTCCGTTCATACCAGCGCTCCTGAGCCAGACGGGAGGTCGGGTACGTCAGATCCCCCAATCCCATGGCGATCTCAGGGTCGTTGAACCAGGTCTGGATGAGGGGCAGATCTTCTCGTTCGATGGCACGGATCAGTATGCGCTTTCCACGAATATTCATGCGCTTCTCCTTGCTCGGCCAGCGGCCTTTTCCGAGTTCCTCGAAACCCATTCCACGCAAATCGCAAAACGTCTTCGGTCGGGCCGCACAGCTCAGGTCGAGGGTCTGAAGACACTTCACAACTTCACCTGGCGTATTGTGCGCGATCAGTTCACTGCGGAACGACGCGAGCCGCTGCCGGTATGCCGCGTCGTGGAGCGCCTCGCCAATCGCCTTCCCAATCTCCCCTCGGTCGTATCCCGCGTTCAACATGCAGGAAGTCGCTTCGCGTCCGCGCTGGCGGTCTCCTATATTGACGACCGGCAAGCCGACGCTCATGGCCTCGACCGTCCCGCAACTCGAATTGCCGACCAAGACCCCGGCATGGGCCATGATGCTGGCGAATCGTTCGCGGTCGCGCGGCGGCTCCAGAATCCGAAGATTGGGATATCGCTCCGCGTATTCTCTCATCTTCACGAGAATCACCCGCCCCCCGGCGTCGTCGTTGGGATTCGCCAGCAGAACGGGCAGCCCGAGATCGGATACGGCCTCCAGCGTCTCGGTGATCTGCTCGGCGGCCGCCTCTCGCGAGTGCGTCACCGCGTGCTGAATCACAAGCAAGTAGGGCCGATCGGGCGGGAGACTGTATTCGGCCGCGATCTCTTCTCTTGAGAACGCGACGTCCGGTCGGATGTCTCCGCCCGGCAGGCCCACGACGCGCACCGTCTCAGGCTCTTCGCCCATCTGAATGACTCTCCGGGCGAACTCCTCGCACGCCACGAGGTGGCAATGGGCGAATTTCGTGACGGCGTGGCGAATGGAGTCGTCGATCGATCCCGAGAGAGTGCCGCCGCACAGGTGCACGACGGGGATGTTGAGAAAGGCCGCCGCCATCGCGCCCGCCAGCATCTCGCCGCGGTCTCCGAGCACGACGACTATGTCGGGGCGAAGACGCCCCATCGCCTCGCTCATTCCGCACAGGCAGCGGCCGACGGAAGCGGCCATTGCGGCCAGTGTGTCTCCCGACGCGCGCGCCTCGATTCGTCCGGCGATCCGGAAACCGTCCGCCTCGATCTCGCTCCACGTCTCGCCGTGAACGGAGTCCAGGTGCATGCCCGTGACCAGAAGGCTCAGATCCAGATCGGCGGCTCGGTCAATGGCTTTCAGAACGCGGCGAGCCGGGCCATAGTCCGCCCGCGAGCCGCTGACGTACAGGACTTTCCGCGCCTCCCCCGTCATTTCAGCATCTCCCACGCGATCGGCGTGTCGGCGGGGATGCGGATCGCGGCCCGGCGGCCCCGAGCGCCGCCCCACTCCCGAGGGTCGATTCCGGCGGCGGGGCGCTTCAGGCACACGTTCTCCTCGCCGAGGGTCTCCCCTGGCTCGATGTCGCGCGCCGAAACCAAGCTGCGTCGGGCGACGCGCTGCGTCTCCTTCTCCTGGGCAGTCATCCGCTTGACGCCGTCGCCGAGGGCGGCCTCGGCCGCTCGGACGGCCGCCACGAAATCCTCGAGTTCCCTCGGCGCCAGGGACATGGCGTGATCCGGTCCCGGCAAGGTCTTGTCAGTCGTAAAGTGCTTCTCGATCATGCACGCTCCGAGCGCCACCGCCGCCGCGGCCACGGCGTGTCCCTCCGTATGATCGCTGAAGCCAACGGGAACGCCGAAGGCGTCCGCCAGCGTCTTCATCACCCGCAAGTTGACGGCGCGCGGGTCGGTCGGGTAGTCGGACACGCAGTGGAACAGCGCCAGAGGGCTCGGGCCGCTCTCTCGAATGCGCTCGACCGCGCCGGCGACATCCTCCATTTCGCACATTCCGGTGCTCAGAAGGATCGGTTTGCCCGTCTTCGCGGCGTATTCGAGGAGCGGGTAATTCGTGATTTCCCCCGAAGCGATCTTGATGGACTGTCCCCCGAGCTCCATCAGGAAATCGATCGCCTGGGGATCGAAACACGAGGCCATATAGGCGACTCCCGCGTCGCGGCAATGCGCCGCAATGTCGCGATGCGCGTCCCAAGGCAGGTCGTACGATTCCGCCATCTCGCGCATGCCGCCCGAACCCGTGCGCTCGCGCTGGTACGCCGCCGTTACCGCGGCGCCGGAAACCTGTTCCTCGACCCGGTACAGTTGAAACTTGACGGCGTCGGCGCCGGCCGACTTCGCCGCCTCCACAAGGCGCAAAGCCCGATCCAGCGAGCCGTTGTGATTCACGCCGGCTTCCGCAATGACGAAGCACGGATGGCCGGGCCCGATGAAGCGTTCGCCGATTCGCACACACTCGGCCATGGCATCACGCGATCCCGTTCTTCAGTTTGATCGGCACGCCGCAACGCTGAACGATGGTCGCGTTGAGGGCCGGAATCGCGGGCTTGCGGCGGCACAACGCCACAATGTCCCGCAGCGGGAACACCCTGCCCGGCTCGTGGAGTTCGTCGAAAACGCGCGTCACCATCTCGAAGTCCTCCGGCGTGTCCACCGTCAGCCGCAGCTCGGGCCACCGCAGGTCCGGATCGTCGACTTGAAGCGTGCCCCATTTGAAGATGCCCGTATCGGTGAAGTAGCGTCCCCAGATCTCGGTGTTGCGCTCGGACTTGATCTCGCACGCCCGGACCATTGCCGGATAGGAAACGGCGTACGTGAACGCCCCCCGCGGCAGGCCTTCGGTCTGGCTGTAATCGTGGCCGTTCCCCGCGTGGAAATCCGCCAGTTGGTCGATGTACTCCGGGTCGGTGAAGGGATTGTCGGCCATGCAGTTGATCGCGGTGTCGACGCCGAATTCCCGTGCGGCGTCCGTGAGCCGCTGCAGAACGTCCTCGGGGTCTCCCCGGAAACAGTGGACGCCTTCCTCACGCGCCACGTCCTCGAGCGCGTCGTCCTGCGCGATGGGCGAAGTGCAGACGATGATGTCGCTCGGCCGCTCGGCCTGCTTCAGCCGGTCCAGCAAATGGCAGATCATCGGCCGGCCGTGAATCGCCTTCATGACCTTGCCGGGAAGGCGAACCGACTTCAGGCGCGCCGTAATCAAGATCGCGGTCTTCATTCCACGTCCGTCTCCCGCACGATCTGAAAGGCGGCGATATCGGCCCGCGCCGTTCTGCCGATCAAGCGCTCCGCCTTGTCGGGCGGAAGCCCCAGGTCCTCGGCCCGCAGGGCCACGAGGTCCATCTCGCCAATCCGCGCACCCGCCGGCAAGTCTCGCGCCGCCACAAGGGTCTTCTTGGCGTAGCGCCGGTACTTCAGCTCGGCCTCCGAAAAAGGACGGGGCGCGGCCGCGCCGCGGGCCGCCTCGATCTCGCGCACCATGGCTACGAACCGCGCGAACTCGTCCGGATTCAGAGCGGCCTCGTGGTCCGTTCCCTTCCGAGAGCGATCGTGCGTGATGTGCTTTTCCAGGCAATCCACGCCCATGCCCGCCGCGGCCGCGGGAAGCCAGAACGCGGCGTCGCTTCCGGCGTCGCTGTGGTCTTGGTACCCGATCGGGAGAGAGAACATCCGTTTGATGTTCATCATGTAGTCGAGATGAATCGCGTCGGTCGGCGTCGGAAAGTTCTGGTAGCCGTACATGAGCCAGATCTCCGAATCCGACGTCTCGCGAATCCACTCGAGGGCGGTCTGTATCTCGTCCAAGGTCGAAGCCCCCACCGAGAGATCGATCCGCTTGCCGGCGGCGGCGACTTGTTTCACGAGTCTCGCGTTCGAAAGATCGGCGGAGTGCAGTTTGTAAGCGTCGACGCCGATTTCCCGGCAGAACTCGACGCTCCCCTTCTCTCCGACGCACCCGATGATCTGCATCGCGGGATGGCGCTCGCGGACGAAGCGCGCCAGCTCCGCCCACTCTTCCCGGGAAAACTCCAGCTTCCTGCACTGCTCCCACGCGGGGTGCTGGGGAACGAGGATGTCTTTCAGCGTCCAGACCTGAAACTGGATCGCGTCGGCGCCCGCCCGCCCGGCGCCGTCGATGATCTTGCGCGCCAGGACGGGATCGCCCTCGTGAGAGCACGCCATTTCGCCAATAATGGCGATCCGTCTCGAATCAGGCATCTCGATACCCACCGGCCCGGCGGGGCGTGAGAAGAGCCCCGGCCACGTCCAAGGCATGCTATCAGAACTCTCCAAGCTGCGTAAAGGGACAAGTCTCGATGTTTCCGGCGGGGTCGAGCGCCAAGAGGGAGAGCTGAAACGCGGTCGTATGCGAGCGCACGCGCGCAAGCTGCGCAATCCGCAGATTCTCCCTATTGCCCGAAGCGCTGACGCAGCCGCGCGGTAAACTCCGGCGAGTCCGCGAAGAGGTCGATCAGGTCGTCCGTCGTGCGTTCGCCCGAGTCGAGCTCGGCCGACCAGTAAGCGGCCTCCGAGTCGTTGGGGAAGCGGCCGAGGAAGGCGCGATAGAAACGCGTGACGTAGACCTCCGTCGTCGGGTTCCTGCTCTGGAACTCCTCGGAGACAATGACTTCGCGCGCCATCTGTTTCGCCTGCGCGCGCACGGCCTCGACGCCGCCGCTCGCGAAGGCTGCGTCGAAGAGTCCCGCGGCGCACTCCAGGCCGCCGATATCCACGAGACGGTCCAGAAGGCCGAGGTACATGAAGGTGACGAAGTTGCGCGTCGCGTTGCCGGCGCACTGCGGATACATCGCCTGGATTCGGTTGGCGAACTCCTCGGACTCCGAGAAGACGGTCATCACTTGCGAGCGGTTCCATTGGCCGCCGAGCCAGTCGGCGAGTTCCTGCGGGTTCGGCTGCCGGTCGAGGAAAACCCGGTAGCAATCGGCGATGAATTCCGCGTCCGTGCGGTTACGCAGGGCGTATTCCTCCGAGAGGAAGAAGATGCGCGCCATCTCGCGCGGGACGAATCGCACATCGATGTTGAAGGAGAGCGCGTAATGGAAATACCCGTCGCGCCACGCCTCGAGCGCGCCCGGCTCGGGAGCGCGACCGAGGATCTCGCCGTTGTAGCCCGTGATGAGGCCTTCGATGGGCTCGGGGGTCGGGATCGGTGTGGGCGTGACGGACGGCGTCGGCGCGGGGCTTTCGGTGGGAGTCGCGGCGGGAGTTGGCGTTTCGGTTGCCGTGGGCGCCGGGGTCGGCGTCGGCGGGGCTGTTGGAGCTACTGTTGGCGACGGCGTCAGCGTGGGCGGAACGATGGGC
>DATKZW010000640.1:0-3236 GCA_035527775.1 Sumerlaeia bacterium
CGGTTACCGGTGTGTCCGAAAGATAGAGTCCCGTCAGGCTCCTCAGTTTCTTCAGATGCGCCAGGCCCGCGTCGGTTACCTGCGTGCGCGAAAGAGCGAGGGTCGTCAGGCTCTTCAACTCCTTCAGATGCGCCAGTCCCGCGTCGGTTACCTGCGTGTCCACAAGAGAGAGTGTCATCAAGCTCTCCAGTTCCTTCAGATGCGCCACTCCCGCGTCGGTCACGGGTGTGTCCGAAAGATAGAGGTCCGTCAGACTCTTCAGTTCCTTCAGATGCGCCAGATCCGCATCATGGATTTCTTTGCCGGATAAGTCGATAGTCGTTACTCCCGCCAAGCGGTCGTGCGTTAACGGTTCATCCTCCTTCAGGCGCAGGCTTCTTCTGATCGCCTCCTGGATGGAATCGGGGAATTGAACCGTCGGATTTTCCTGGCGTTGCGTGCTCGCAAATTCCTGCACGGCGACTCGAAGGTCTTTGTCTTCCAACCATTTTTGTCCATGATCGCGAAGGACTTCGAGCAGATCCGGGTCGTTGTATATCCGTTCCAACAGGCGGATTTCCGGCGATGGCTGATCGTCGCGGATGCGCGTTTCGCCGAGAGGCGATGGCGGGGATTCTGCACCGGTATCCGGATCGCTTCCCGGCGGCGTCTTGAATCCTTCGCGGCGTTTCTTCCAGGGATCGGAATCCTTTAGGTCATCGAACTCCGATTCATGGAGTATCGCATCGCACAGATTCTGATTTTGCACGAGGCGCTTGTAATCGTCCTCGCCCAGGCGTTCGGGCAGGACCCGATTGAAGGCCAGAGCGGCCGCCACATCCTTCGTTAGATCCCGATAAGGATCATCCTCGGCGCGCTCGATATGCGGCCACAGGTAACAGTCCAGGAGGAAGTTGTTGACCAGGCGGTTGAGGGTGCGCGGATTTTCCCGTGCGCCGGTGGAAAGGACCGGTAAGACGCCTCGAAGAGCCGCGACCATCGGCGTTGCCGTGGCGTGGCTTTCCGCGACGCGCTTGACCAAATCCTCCAGGTGCTTCTTGAAGCGCGTGCGATGGCTCGGAATCGGGATCGGCAGTTGGATGATCTTGTCGAGATACAGCCGTCCGTAGTCTCCCCCCTTGAGTCCGAATTCGCGCCGATAGCGCCGTTCGAGGTAGCTCTCAATGACGGGGCGATCCACGGCAAGGACGAAGATGAAGCCCGGCTGCGCCAGGACCAGCTTGATGCTTTCCAGGAGGAACACGCCCTTGTCGGGATGGCATCGGTCCAGATCGTCGATGAAGACGATGATTTTCCGTTTCGCGCTTTTGTCTTTCGTCGTCTCTTCGCGCATCACTTCACTCAAGGTGCGAAAGGCGGCGTGGTAGAGCATCTCGGCCTGGAGGGGATGGGTTTGACCGCCGACCACTTCCTCCGCCTGGAGCGCCTTTGCGGCGTCGTATTCCATGCCGACATTGCCAAGCAACGGCACGCCGACTTCCCCTGAGAATTTCATGCCGCGAGCCAGGGACCGCAAGGTGGCGCCGATCCTTTTGAAACCGGTCTTCACCGTTTCGCCGACGCCCGGATCGTCTTTGATGTGTTGTTCGATTCCGTGGGAGATGGCGGCGATGAGGGGGAACAACGGGTGCTCTTCGCGCTCGAACTGCCAGGCGTTGAACCACACCGTGACGACGTTGGGGAAGCGTTTCTTCGCCTTACCCTTATCCTTTTTCCCCGGCGCGCCCTTCTTCTTCCCCGGCGCGGCATCCTCTACCTCCAAACCTTCATCGATGAGTCGCTTGGTCAGATGCAGAAGGGTGGTTTTGCCGTAGCCCCATTGGCCGTGCACGCCGATGGTGAAGGGACCGTCGGTTCCGGCGGCCACGCCAGCGACCATTTTCGCGAACGGCATGAGGCCGAGCGAGTCGCCGTCGAGCGCCTCGATGGGCTGATCGTCGAGGAGGGGGATGAGTTCAAAACCGGTGGTGGGTGTTTCCATGGCATTTCTCCCGGCCGGATGCGTCGCGAGCGAATGCAAAAAGGGGAGAGGCTAATCCATTCCGCTTATGCCCTGTCTCCTATCAACGGAGAAAGTTACCGCATCAAACTGAGAGTGTCAAGAGCGACATCGTTGTCATGCGGCGACTATCCAGCACAGTTTCAAAGTTCTTGGATTGCGACGGCTTGCCGTCGCTTTGGCCCGCCCGGCTTGGCGGACAGGCGGGGGTTTCACCCCGATCCGAACGAGGTTTGGCGCGGCGGCAAGCCGCCGCGCCGAGAAAGCGCACGCAAGCCTGCGCACTCCCAAAACCGCCCCTTCGAGGCGGAAGCGCCGACTTTGAAACGGTCCTGCCATGGAACCGCCTGTGAAAGATTTGCTCTCGCGACGCCGAAGGGTCCATGATAGACTCCCCGATGCGCAAAGGGCCGGCGGCAAGGCCCGTGCGACTCGGCCCCGACCCCTGAGGCCAAAGGAGAAACGGCGAGTCCCCCAAAGGGGGATTTCGGGAACGCCCCGCCCCCCAGACGAAAGGAGAAATGCAGCGATGAAATACCTGGTCATTCTTCTGATAATCGCGGCGATTATTGGCTACTTCGTGGCCCGACGGGAGTCTTCCCCCTCTCAGACCGCCGCGCCCGCCACCCCTTCGCCGGCGGCAGTGCGAGCTCAGCTGGAGGAGATCGCCCAAAAGGAAGGGGTCCAACTCACCGGGCTCAAGCAGACGGGCCAGGAAGTCACGGTCCAAGTTCAGTGGACGGGCGACGTGGCGACACTCGGGGGCGACTACATTCTGGCGGTTTCCAACGCGGGTCTCATTCGCGATTTCGACGAGATTGGACAGGGGCGCATTTGGACGGACCAGGACAACCGCCGGCATTGGTCGAAGGATTTCGTCCTGAAGCTCAAATGACCCTCGCGCCGCGCCGACGCGCGGGGCGGCTGCTTCCCGCGTCTCCGACGCTTGCTCTGGGCCGCGAAGCCGACGCGGACTCCGTGCGAACGGCTCCCCCAGGCGCCTTCCCCGGAGGCGGAATTGAGTGGCGGAATCCGGCCGACTGGCCCACAATGGATCGGTTCGGGCCGAAAAAAGGCCGTCGGATGCGGGTGGAAAAGACGGTGAAATGAAAACGAGCAGTCGAACTCGCGAGGAAGCCATCCGGGAGAGACTCGCCGCCGCGGGGGACGCGGCGACGCGCAACCTCTCGCAGATGCGCGCCGCGCGCCGGGGCGAGATCACGTGGGAAATGCGCCG
>DATKZW010000641.1:0-5615 GCA_035527775.1 Sumerlaeia bacterium
TTCATCCTTCCGGCTCACGGAGATCCTGGGCGGCAAGGAAGGCTCGCACAAGGGCGTCAATGTCAAGACGGACGGCGAGACGGGCCATGTCGAGATCGACGTGGCCGTCAACGTCGCTTACGGCGTCAACATCTATGAAGCGGCCCGTCAGATGCAGCATGTCATCAAGGACGAGGTCGAATCTCTGACCGGCACGATGCCGGTCGAAAAGGTGAACGTGCGCGTGCAGCAGCTGGTTCTTCACGAAGAGGAACCGCCCCAGCCCCTCGGCCTGGACCGGGTGGCGCCCGGCGGCGGCGAAGCCGCTCCGACGGGTGAAAGCGAATCCGGCGAGGAGTAACCGGCGACGCGTTTCTCCCCGCCGTTGGGGCGCCCTCTTGGCTCTCGTCGCCCCGTTCGCTCCCGCCAAGCGAAACGCTCTCAGGGGGGCGGAGCGCAACATCTAAGGAGGTCTCGGTCATGAACTCAGGACAATCCCCCCCATCGTTTCTCCGCCCGGCCCTTGCCGTGTTGTGCCCCGCTCTTCTGTTCTTGGTCGGCTTGGAGAAGCTGATCATGCAGGTTCTTCACAGAGTCGGCCCTCATTCTTGGCTCACGTGGGCCGAGAATCAGTTGGATCTGATCCCTCCAATTTCACTCTGGGCCGGTTGGGCCTTGGTGATGGTCGTGCCTTTCTTCCTCCTCGTCCTGACGCTGCAGCAACGCTCGAGCCGGAAGCTGCTGGTTCTGAAAACAGGCTCAGGTCATTCCCTGAGAATCCGCGAGGGCGCCGTCAACCGCTATGTGCGCGACCGGCTTGTCAAGCAACCGTTCATCAAGGCCGTGCGCGTCAGGTCCCGCGCCAGAGGCGGCGCCCTTGCCGTGAGCGCGCGAATCTGGATCGCCTTGGAAGAGCGGCTGGACAACTTGCAGGAGAAGGTTCGCACACAGATCGTCGAAGACTGTCTCCGGGGGTTTGGCGTCGAGCAAGTCCATGATCCCGACCTGCAATTCGAGTCGGTGAAAGACGCTCCGACCGGCAGAGAGCGGCCTGCCCGCCACGCGCCCTCTCGTTCCGAGTCGGATTCCTCGTCCCGACCGGGCTCGCGCCAGTCTCTTCTGGCGGGCGATCTGGGCTCCCCGGATGCGGCCTCGGCAGCGGGGACCGAGGGCTTTGCCCCGAGCTCGGGACCTTCCCGATCGAGCGGCAAGCCGCGGAAGGCGGACGCCCCTTCCGCTCAGGGAGAAGCCGCGGCACGGAACGATGCCGCTTCCGAGGGCCGGCGAGGGAATGACGATGTCGGCGGACGGCTAGGCGGATGAGCGGGCGTGAGAGCCCAGGAGAGGCAGGAGGAGCAAGGGGCGATTCGTCGCCGGGCTCAACCGGCGAGGAGCGGCGCGAGCCGGTTCTTGCCCGGATGAGCCGAGCCGCAAGCGAAGGGGAACGCGTCGGGATTGCGTTGGGGACGTTCGGGCTGATTCACGCCGGCACGATCCGATTCCTCGACGCGGCGCGGGCCGCGTGCGATCGTCTTTTCGTGGCGGCGCTGGCGCAGACGCCGCCGCCGGCAGGCGTCTGCGGGAGTTCCACGAACCTCCTTCACCCCGAGGAGCGGGTGCGGATTCTGAACCTTCTTCGAGGGACTGATGGCGCCGGACTCGTGGCGCCGGGCGGCGCGGCTCTCGAAGAGTGGCGCCGAGCGGCGCCGCGGGCGGAATGGATGATCTCCGCCGCGGAGAACGACGTCGATGATTCCACGATCGCGCGGCTGCAGAAGATGGGGACGACCGTGAGGGCGATTCCCGGCGAAGGCGCTTGCACGACCCGAAGTCTGCTTGCGCGCATACAGAGCGGAAAGGACAGGACTTGATGACGGTCAAGAGCGGAAGCGATGTGGACCATTACGATTCCTTTCAGGTCGAAGATCGAGTGAAACATCCCAAATTCGGCGAGGGGCAGATTCTCCAGCGCAACGGATTTGGGGATCAGACCAAACTCCTCGTGGCGTTCAACGAAGAGGGAGAGAAACTCCTGCTCGCCAAGTACGCCAAACTCAGGAAAATCCGTCCCGTCGAGACGGGAGAGCCCGAATCCGCGCCGGACGGCGAGACGACGGAGTGATCCGTTGCGGGATGTCGCTATGAGCGAGATCGTCTCCGAGAAAGACGTGCGCCACATCGCTCTTTTGGCGCGCCTGGAACTCTCCGATGAAGAGATCCGCCGATATGCCCGGGAACTGAATTCCATTCTCGGCTACGTCGAGAAACTCAACGATCTTGACACGCAGAGCGTGGAGCCCACTTCCCACGCTCTGCGGCTTCGAAACGTCTTCCGGGAGGACGTTCCACGCCCGTCCCTCGATCCGAAGCAATCTCTGTTGAACGCTCCCGAGACCCAGGCCGGACACTTCAAGGTGCCCCCTATCATCCAAGAGAGTTAGGCGGGGCGCCCGGGCGCCTCTTCCGGCGCGAAGAGGCAAGCGTCACGCGACTGCTGCGCATGCCGCGCGAGGGGTTTTCCCGTTGACTGAGAAAGGCGGGTTCTGTATGATCGCCCTTCTGAGCGAGGTCGGTTGCCGTCTCGCAGGAGCAACGACGAGGAGGAGAAACATGAGAGAAGGAGCACACCGCGAAGTGCAGGGAATCTCCCGCAGACGTTTTCTCCAGACCGGCGCGGGGGCGCTGGCGGGTTTGGCGGCGGCGAGATCCAGCCGGGCCGCCGCCCCGGGCGAGGGGACGGAGCGGAAGGCGGGGCCGCCGAACATCTTGCTGCTCGTGGACGGCCAACACCGGGCCGATTGTCTCGCAGCCGGCGGCAATTCCGCGATCCGAACGCCGAACCTGGACCGCTTGGCCGCCGAGGGCGCTCGTTTCCCATTGGCCTACAGCAGCGTTCCCAGCCCTTTGGCTGGGCGCATGGCGCTGCTCACCGGTCAGAGTCCTTGGGGCCACGGCATGTTGGGCTCGACCACTATTCCCGAAGACATGCCCATCGAGTGCCCCGGCCTTCTGGGCGCCAGCGGCTACTACGCCCTTGGCGCGGGGGCGCTCGGTTTCATGCCGCCCAGGCTCCCCCACGGCTACAACAAGACCATTCTCGATCCCGACGATTATCTGGAATGGTTCATGACCCGGGAACCGGATACGGATCCCTCTGTGACTGCCCGAGGCCCAACGGGGCGCATAACATGGCCTTGGCCATTCGACGAAAAGCACCATGTGACCTACTGGACAGCCGACCAGGTCGTCGACTTTCTGGACAAACGCGAGGATGAAGCGCCTTTTTTCGCCGGGGTCTTTTTCAGCTATCCCCGGATGCCCTTCGCGGTCCCCAAGCGCTTCCTCAACATGTACGAGGAGGTCGATCTGCCGAAGGCTCGCGTGGGCGAGTGGGCTGAGGAACGTTATGGGAAGTTCACGCAATGCTCCCCCCTCGAGGCGACTCGCTGCAACGCGGGCGAGGAAGCGGTGCGCGAGGTGAGGTTGGGCGTCTACGCGTCCATCAGCTTCCTGGACGAGCAGATCGGCCGGATTCTGGACACGCTCAAGAAACACGATCTCTACGAGAACACCCTGGTCCTTTTCACTTCCACGAGCGGGGAAATGGCGGGCGATCATCACATGTGGCGCACGAGCTACCCCTATGAGGCCTCCGCGCGGATTCCCATGATTCTGCGCTGGCCGCAGTCGCTGCTGAAGGCGGCAAAACGGGGGCGGGTTCTCTCCCAACCGGTTGAGTTGCGCGACGTTGCGCCCACTTTTCTGGACGCCGCCGGCGCGCCCATCCCGTCCGCCGTGGAGGGGCGTTCACTCCTCGATCTGGTTCAGGGGAAAAGCGAAGGCTGGCGCGAATACATCGACCTGGAACACTGCATCCACGTGTGGCGCCGAAACAATTGGAACGCGTTGACCGACGGCAAGTGGAAATACATTTTCGAGGCGTATGACGGCACGCAGCAATTGTTCCACTTGGAAGAGGACCCCTACGAACTGCGCGATCTCGCCGCGGACCCAAAGCGCGAGCCGGAAGTCCAGAAGTGGCGCAAGCGTCTTATCGCCCACTTGTCGGTGCGCGATGAGCGGTGGGTGAAGGACGGCGAACTGGTCCTGCGCAAGGAGCGCCTCATGACGGGTCCCAACTTCCCAGGCGGCGAAAGAGGCAAGTTCTTCGGCCAGTGAGAAGGCGATGACCTCCCGCCTCTTTTTCGCACTTCTCTCCCTCCCCGCGCTGTGTCCGACGGCCGGCGCGCGCGGCGAGTCAGGAACCGGGATGGCTGCCCATCAGGCCGCGGAAAGCCCCGGCGCGGGCGCCGTTTTCCGGAAGGAGACTGTCCGCGATCGCCTTTGGGTCTGGGCGCATGAGGCGGGCGTGTACAATGGCGCCTGGGGGCTGCCGGGAGACTCGCGCATCACGCCCGTCGAAGGCGCCCACTACCTCGGCGTTCCGAACATCATCTTCATACGCTACGAGGGGAAGCCCGAGCCCCCCTTCAATCAGTACGCCATTCCCTTTCGGTCTCTGAAGCGCGTGAACTGGTCGATCACGGGAGCAGGCGGCGCCACCTCGGCCGAGGAGCGCGCCGAGGTCCTGCGCCTCGCCGCCTCCATGCCGAACCTGACGGGCGTCTTCATGGATGATTTCTTCCACCTAGCCGCCGCCCAGGCCGAAGCGTCTTCCAGCTACCCCGACCGCGACGCGCGCAACATCCTGACGGATGAAAACAAGACGGGCGCCGCTCCCGACCCGGGTTCCTTGCGCGTCGAGCAACTTCGGGAGGTCCGCGACCAACTGCGCGCAGACGGAAGGCGGGTGGATCTCGGCGTCACGCTTTACACCCACCAGCTCGACCCCCGAGTTCTGCCCCACCTGGAGTTGTGCGACGTGATCTCCCTCTGGACGTGGCAATCAGAGAATCTGACGGACTTGGGGAAGAATCTGGCGAAGCTCGAAGGGATGGCGCCCGGCAAGCGGATCTGGCTGGGTTGCTACATGTGGGACTTCGGGAACCGCAAGCCGATGCCTCTCAAACGCATGCAACGGCAGTGCGAGCTCGGTTTGAAATGGCTCAGAGAGAGCCGCATCGACGGCATGATCTTCCTGGCCGCGAATATCTGCGACCTGGACCTGGAAACGGTCGAATGGACCCGCCAGTGGATAGCCGAAGTCGGCGCCGAGCCGCTGACCGCCCGACGCGACCGCGACTCCGCGCCATAGGCGGCAGAGAGCGACCCGCGACGAGAAGAAACCGGCGAAATCTCTTGATTCGCCGCCTCGAAGCCCCCATCATGGCCCTGTTTCGCAGGACCGCCCGAACCTTTCAGTTCCCAAAGCGAACGCCGCCGTCGACATGGTCACCACTGCTGCTTCCCAACGGGACACCCAGGCCGCCCGGCAACCCGCTTTTTCCGGCGTCGGGGGCGGGAAGCTGCGCATCGTCCCCCTGGGGGGAATGGGCGAATTCGGCCTCAACATGACCTGCTACGAGGCGGGGGGCGAGCGCATCGCGGTCGATTGCGGCTGCATGTTCCCCGAGCCCGACATGCTCGGGGTCGATCTCGTGATCCCTGACGTGGCCTACCTGATCGAAGAGCGGGACCGATTGAAAGGCATCGTGCTGACCCACGGCCACGACGAC
>DATKZW010000642.1:0-3706 GCA_035527775.1 Sumerlaeia bacterium
CTATCAAAGTCGCGGGGCCGGAGTAGATCATCAAGCCACCGGCAGACTATCTCATCCTCGTCCTCTCCCTCTTCGAGCGCCGTTGGTACATAATGGCGAAGAAGCGCGTTGAGGCATTTGCCGCGGAAATCGGGTTTCTTCTCTTCGCGCTTGTCACTCGCCACCTCCTTTAACGCGGCTCCCAGAATAGAAAGAGATAGGGCGCGGTGCGTCGCTTGCCGACCCGCAATGCCCCTATTCTCGAATTCGCCGGGGTATCGCTTCTCAACGAAGTTGTCGAACTCCATGATGTTCCAGGCCACCTTTTTCCAATGGGAAAAAGCCTTGAAGAGCAGATCCACCCTCCCGAAATCGCGAACTCTGACCAAAGGCTTCTGGAGCTCTATGTCCAAGGCTTTCTCGCCCACTTCCTGCGCCAGATCGAAGCAACCGTTAACGCGCATTTCGAAATCCGACGGCGGCGTGCTCGGCCCCATCCCTTTGACTGCCCCTTCCTCCACGGCGCTTATGGCCCCTTGCGCGGTGGGATCGAATTCGGGGTCAACCAAAGGCGGAAGACATGTCGGCCAACATTCAAGCGGCACAAGAAGGCGCCGACCATCGGCCGTTTCATAGACGAGTTCGGCCTCGCGCAACGTCTGGAGTTCCTTAAGCGCCTCCGCGTCGATTGCGTAGACGCGTCTCGCCCATGCCCTCTTGTGTTTTCCTTTGCCCGTCCTGTCGATAAACCACAGTGCAATGTTTCCCATCGTTTTCGCTCCGTGCCTGTGCTCGCTCATTTCCCAGCGGACCTCTCGGAAATGCCCCGAAAGACCGCGGCTAACTACCAGGTATTACTCACAAAACCTTTTCCCGACGCCCGAGCGTACCAGGAGCGTACGGAATGTGTCCCAGAACGTCCTTTTTTGTCCTTTCGGTTTGCGACAAGTAACAGAATGGTTGTCGCATAGATCGTTGATTTCAGGCCCTTTGGCTTGGTATGCCCGGCAGGATTCGAACCTGCGACCTTGAGCTTAGAAGGCTCCTGCTCTGTCCGACTGAGCTACGGGCACGTAGGCCGCGAACCGCCGCGTGGGCGGCGAACCGCACGAGCGGCCTGCGACTATTCTTTGTACCGGAATCTCCGGAAAGCTTCAACACGCTTGTTTTCCCAAGGGGTTTTCCCAAGGTCGGGCGCGGGGAAGCCTTCGCGGATTGGGCCGACGGGATCGGTGAGCGCGCCGCGGGCGCCCGGAAAAGGGGCGACGGCGCTCTCTCAAGACTCCGCGTTCGCCGCCAGCCGCCGCAACTCGCCCTCGCGCACCAGGAGTCCTTGGGCCTCGTAGAAGTTCAGGAGAGGTATGGCGTAGGCGCGGGAGCTCTGCGTCAGGTCCCGGAAGTCGGCCACGCGCAGATCCTCGCGCGTCCTGAAGTATTCGAGCAGCAGTTCTCTTCCCCGTTCGACCGCGTCGCGATGAAAGACGTGCGGCTCGATGGGAATCAGCTCGCCGGAATCAAGCATCGCCTCCTGCACGGCTTTAAGGTCCTCCGGACTGGAATCTTTCTCTTCTGACACGTCCTTCCAGTGGGGCGGGGAGAAAGGTTCGCGCAGGTACTCGCGGATCAGGCAGGCGCGCGCCGCCTCCTGCCGTTCGGAAAAGAGGGGCGAGTGCGAAGCGAGCGTCAGCGTCTCCCCAACCTTGCGAATAAGTGCTTCCTCAAGCAATTCGTCGACAATCCGGTCCATCAGGGATCGGGCCGGCGGCGAGCGACGGTCGAGCGCCTGCTGGACTTGCTGGATGAGGGCGGCCCGGCCAAGGCCCGAACCCAGGAGCGGCTTGCGCTTGTGGTGGGAGGCAAGGGCGCCAAGCGCGGCCTGGCGAAGCCCCGAGAGAGTGTCGGCGTGCACAAAGACCGGCGATCCGCCCGTGGCAAGACGCTCGACGACCCCGCCGGCCGCGAGGGCGTCGATTTCGCGCTGGAGGCCGCCAAGAGGGGCGCCCAAGCGCAGGCACAGATCGGTCAAGGCCAGTGGGCGAAACGCCCGTCGCAGCTCGCCCTCGACGAGTTCCCGAAGAGACGCGTTCTCCAGCCGCCGAATCTGCTCGGCCGCTTCCACGCGTCGGCGCACGTGCTTCACCGGATAGGGATCGATAACGGTTCCTCCGCCCAAGGTGATTGTGTCGGGTTCGTCGCGAATGATGAAGCGATCGCCGCGCGCCGCGACGATCGGCGCATTCAGGCGGAGTTGGGCCAAAGCGCTGTCCCCCGCGACGAGGGCTGGTCCTTCCAGGAGGGCCGCGCGCGCCCGGGTCTCGGAAGTCCCGATGTAGAGACGCACCGCCGCGCCGTGGCGGAGCGGGCGGGGGCTCTGTTCGCTCAGCCGCAGACGGACGTCAACCATGGAAGTGGCTTGGAAAACGCCCGCGGAGCAAAGCGCGCGGCCTCGAGTCAGCGACTCGCGGCTCGCTCTGCCCAGGTTCACGGCGACGCGCTGTCCCGCTACGGCCTCCGTCGCCTCTTCTTTGTAGACGCGCACGCCTTTGACGCGCACCGGCGCGCCGTCCGGCATCGACACCAGGGTGTCGCCCGGCCGGATGACTCCTTGAGACAACGTGCCCGTGACGACCCACCCGAAGCCTGGCTTGGAGAATACACGGTCTATCGGCAGTCGGACGACGGCGCCCGGTTCGCGGCCCGGGCACTGCGAGCACGCCGCTTCGATCGCTTCTTTGAGATCCTCGAGCCCTTCGCCGGTCACCGAGGAGACGGGGACGATGGGCGCATCGGCCAGAGGAGTCGGCGCAAGAAGTTCGGCGACCTCCTCGCGGGCCATCGCGACGGTGTCTTCGTCCGCCAGGTCGATCTTGGCGAGCGCCACAACGGCATTCTCGACGCCAAGCATGAGGAGAATGTCGATGTGTTCCCGAGTCTGGGGCATGACGCCGTCGTCGGCCGCCACGACGATCAGGGCGAGATCCACGCCCGCCACGCCCGCGAGCATCGAGTGGATGAAATCGCGATGCCCCGGCACGTCGATCACGCCGACGCGCGAACCGTCGCTGAGGTCGAGGAAAGCGTAGCCGAGGTTGATGGTCATGCCGCGGCGCTTCTCTTCTTCCAGCGTGTCGGTGTCGATACCGGTGAGGGCGGCGACAAGCGCCGTCTTGCCGTGATCGATGTGGCCGGCTGTGGCAAGGGTCAGAGGTTTCATCGCGCAGACTTCCTGGGAAACGTCGTCCCTTCTCCGCTCATCCCCGACGGTCGTCTCTCCGCGGGCCGGTTCGTCCCGCCTACGACGCGCAGTTCGCGCCCCCCGTTCTCGGTGATTTCCGGCAGGCGGCGCGCCCCCCGATCCCAATCCGCTCACCCCGCGAAACGATCACGGCTCGGCAGTCACCGGCGGCCGAACGCCCCCCTCACCCGCCGCGAAGAAGAGCGGGACCTCTCCCTCTCCCGGCAAGGAACCCTCCGCCGGAAGGCGGCTCCCGAGAAAGGGACCACACGGAATCCTTCCCTTTCGAATCTCAGATTGCAACAAAAAGCCAAGACCTGGGGGTCTGGCGCCGGGCGGCCCTTCTTTGCTCCTTGATCCTTCACGGAGAGGCAGAAGAAAGGTGGGGAAAAACAATAGCTCCGCCGGAAGCTTTGTGCTAACTTGACTTAGCAGGAATCGAGAAAAGCACAGGGAGGCTTCCGGCGGTGACGCAATCACAACACAGAACGA
>DATKZW010000643.1:0-7110 GCA_035527775.1 Sumerlaeia bacterium
ACGATGATTTCGCCATCCACCTCCGGCGCTTCGCGGTAGGATCGTCCCCGCGCCTGGCGACCGTCTTCGGAAACTGACTCGACCAGGACGCGAAGGACCCGCCCGATTTGCTGTGTCTGAATCTCGGCGGTGATCTCCGTCTGGATTTGCATGAGCCGGTCGAGACGCCGCTTCGCGGTGCGGGGATCAACCTGGTTGGGCATGGCCGCGGCGGGCGTGTCCTCTTCGGGCGAGAACGCGAAAGCGCCGAGCCATTCGAAGCGCATCCGCCGCACGCCGCGCAGAAGGTTTTGAAACGCCTTGGGCGATTCGCCCGGGAAACCGACGATCAGGGTTGTGCGCAAAACGACATCGGGAACCGCGCGCCGCAGTTCGCCGATGCGGTCCGCGACGGCGGCTTCGCTCTGCGGGCGACGCATGGCCCGCAGCGCCTCCGGGTCGAAGTGCTGGAGCGGAATATCGAGGTACTTGCAGATCTTCGGCTCGCTCGCGAAGACCTCGAGAAAGGACGGGGTCAGCCCCGAAGGATAGAAGTAGAGGACCCGCACCCGGAAATCGCCTTCGAGGCGACAGAGATCGCGCAGGAGATCGGCCAGGGCGTAGTCTTTGTAAAGATTGCGGCCGTAAGGGGAGACGTCTTGCGCGATCAGATTGAGTTCCCGGACGCCGGAGGCGATGAGCGCTCGCGCCTCGTCCAGAAGGATCTCTCGCGGTACGCTCGAGTAGGGACCTTTCATCGCGGGAATGGCGCAGAAGGAGCAAGCGTGGTCGCATCCGTCGGCGATCTTGAGATAGGCGAAGGGCGCGGCGTCCAGCCGCTTGCGGGGCAGGGGCCGGGTCATGCGCATGGAGGGCCGGGGGATCGCGGCAGCGGCCGTTGCGGCGCGTTCGGGCGATGAGAAATCGCGCGCGCCGACCTCCTCAATGAGGTCGGCAAGCGCTTCGGGCTGACCCACGCCGGCGAAAGCGTCAACGTCGGGCAGCTCGGCCTGCATCTGCCGCGCCCAACGCTGCGCGAGGCACCCGGCCATAACGAGGCGGCGCGGATTGCCGAGTCGCTTTTTCGCGTCCGCGTACGCGAGAAGCGCGGCCATCGACTCTTCCCGGGCCGACTCGATGAAGCCGCACGTGCACAGGACGAGGACGTCGACGTTGTCCACAATCCCCTGCCCGACGACCTCGTGCCCGCGCGACCCCAAGACGCCGGCAAGGTATTCGGTGTCCACCAGATTCTTGTCGCAGCCGAGAGAGACGATGCCGATTTTCATGGGAGAGAAAATATCAGATCGTGGGCGGGAAGCAAAGGCTTTGGCGCGTCGATCGAGATGAGCCGAGGAAGAAAGCGCTGAAAGCGCGGAAGAACATAGCCCAGAGCAGAGCGAGCGCAACGAGCGCCGCCCTGGGTGCGCGACCCGGGCAGGCAAGCGCCGCCGGCGCGCGTTCTTGCCCGCAAAAACCGTGACAGCGGCGCACTGCCATCCAAACGGGCGTTCCTGGAAGGAGACCGCGCCTCATCCAAGACACCGCCGCAGCTCCCCCGGCGGCAGCAGCACGTCCTTGAGATTGCCGTCGCAGCCGCAGGCGCGGAGGAGTTCGAGGTGGGGGGCAAGTTCGCCGACCTCGTAGAGATTGTGGGCGTCGGTTCCGAGGGAGATGGGGACGCCCGCCTCGATGCAGAGTTCGAAGAACTCGGGCGGCGGTTCGTTCGTGTGGAAGTTGATCTCCGCCGCGATCTTCGCTTCGCGCAGCATTCGCACCACCGGGTCGAAGAGCGAGGGGGGCGCGTCCATGCCTCCGCGGCGGAAGACGCGGAAGGGATGGGCGAGGATCTCGATGCCGCTTGAGAGAAACCGCCCAAGGATCCGCAGGAATTCGTCGCGCGCGCGGGCGGGGTCGGGCTGCGGATTCTTGAATTCGCGCAAGGAGTGGATCGCTCCGATGCGAAAGCCGGCGCGCGCCTGGTCCTGGGGAAGGACGATGGCGTTGCCGGCGAAGTCGCTGTCGAGCTCGAGCCCCGCGCAGCAAGGCGGGCAGCCGGCTTCGGCCAGAGCGTTGAAGTACGCCTCCGCGCGGAAGTCTTCCGGCCGGGCGTTGTGAATTCCCGTTTCGAGGTAGGCGCCGCTCGCCTCGGCCTGACGGTCGAAGTAGAGCTGATCGGAATGCTCGCTGAAGCCGAGTCCGGCCAGTCCGAAAAGGCGGGCGAGCCGGATTGTTTTTGGGATGTCCATGTTCTCGTTGCAGTAGGCAAAAGGCGTATGAACGTGGCGGTCGACGAGTTCGAGATCCTCGGGCATGCGCAGACTGCGCCGGACGACTTCGGCCGTCTCGCCGTCGTAGGTCGCTTCGAGAAACGAAAAGGGAGACTCGCAGAGGGCGGGGCTGACAACGAAGTCCGCGTGATCCGTTCGGACGAGGTCCATGCCGGGGTGATAGTGCCCCCCGATGGCGAGACGGATGCCGGCGTCTCTCATCGCCGCGATGACTGCGTCGGCGTTCGTGTAGTTGTAAGGGCAGTCGCTCGCGCCGGGCGGGAAGAGGGGCGTGTGCTGGAAGGCGACGATGGGGCCCTTGAAGCCGGCGCGCGCCCGGGCCATTCGCTCGAGATCGCGCGGTTCGCGCCGCGCGTTGAAGCCGGGCTCCTCGGGATCGACGAAGGGAACGAACCGCACGCCCCCGACGTCGCGCCACTCGGGCGGGGGGCCGAAGACGCGGAAAAAGGCCTCGGGGTCGCCGTCGTGGTTGCCGGGGATGACAAGGCAGGGCGAACGCAGATGGCCGAGCGCGTCGCGCAACGCGCGCAGTTCCTCCTCGGCGCGCGGACCGTCGCCGTCGTTAATGAGATCGCCCAGGACGAGGGTCACGTCGGGCCGGATCATCCGATTGATCCGATGGACGGCGCGGAGGAGCAGAACATCGGCCACGTCGCTCCGGCGGTCGGGATGGACGGGTTCATCACCCTGGCAATAGTGGGTGTCTGAGAGAACGGCAATCTTGACGCGCATTCGCCAAACCTCCGAGCGAAGTGAACGGGCGGCGCCGTCCCCGGTGAGTCGCACGGCAGGAACGCGACGCCGTCCGCCGGGAAGGGCGTTTGGGGGCTTTTCTAACACAGTCCGGCGGTTCCTGGCAACTCGCGCGCGAGGCGGCTGTTGGGGAGTCGGCGGCCCAAGGGAAGTGGGGCGTCCAGCGGTTGCGATGGCGTTTTCCGGTTGCCGGGATTATGGCGCAGGTCGGAGGATACGGTCCCCGCGCAACGGCCCTCCGAAACGCGCGGGATTCGAGAAGTTGGCCAGACTTTCCCCTTCCTTGAAATAGAAGACGCCGCTAGCGTGTCTACCAAAGACAGGAGCCAGAGGAACGGCAAAGTCGAAACGGCAGGGCCGGTTCCTTTGCGCCGGAACGCAAGGCGGTCCAGGAGTCGCGCGCCTCTGGGCGCCCCGTCGCATGACAAACACTGCCGCCCCGGCGCGTCCGGGAGGATGTGCCGCGCGAACCCGACTTCCGGAAGCAATCCCGTCTGCGCGCCGCGGGACAACCATCTATCTTAGGAGGAATTCGCATGAAGAAGTCCCTACTCGTCACCGCCATTCTGTTCATCGCTGTTGCTCTGGCCGCAAGCGCGGCGTTCTGCAACTCGCGCTCGGACGACCTGCTCGGCGTCGCGGTCTCGCCGCAGCTCCTGATCCGAGACGTTCCCCAGAGCGGGAGGGTCACCGTCCACACCGCCATCCCCCTGTGCACGGTCGACCGCACTTCGCTGGCCCTCAACGGCATCCCCGCCCAGGGCAGCTTCGCCGACTCGTGCGGCAACCTGGTGGCTCTCTTCAGCGAGACCGCGGTCGAGGCCATCGTCGCGCCTCCCACCGCCACACTCACCCTGACAGGCGTCTCGCTGCTAACGGGTGAGGAGTTCTCGGGCTCCGACACCGTGCGGGTTCGATAACTCACTCGCCAGGGGCTTCCCCGATTTCGCCCGGGCCAGGCCCGCCGCCCAAAGGCGGGCCGGGAAGCCATCCCAAGACCTTCGTCCCTCGTCCCGTCTCAGGCGGGACGAGGGACGGAGCGTTGGCGCGAAGAATCCGGCCGAATGTTGTCGGGGCTGTTTCCTGGCGATTCCTTTCCTGGTTTGTCGCGTTCTCCACAATGCAGCCAACTCCGGGGCTAGGGCTGGAGCGCCTCCTCCGCTCACTCAAAGAATGCTCAAGGAACGCTTGACATCTCGCGCGGGCCTTGCTTTAGCGTGGCTTGCTCAGACGAGATCGCCGCACCGGCCCGCCGCCTGCGGACGATTCGCCTGCGTCGCCGATCTCAGAGAAGGGGATTACTCCTGTGCGAGCGCTCACGGTCGAGATGATGCCCAGCCCTCCGCTGGAGACCAACGCTTACCTTGTCGCGGACGCCGCGGCAGGTCGGGCCATCATCATCGACCCCAGCTTCTTGGGGAACGTTTTGCTGGACCGATGCGCCGAAAGGAACTGGATTCTGGAGGCCATCGTCCTGACCCACTCCCACGTCGATCACACGCACGACGTCCCCGATATGGTGCGTCGGCTTCACCAAGCCGTCCGCTTCGCAGCGGGAGGCCACGAAGCGGGCGGCCGCGAGACCGGCGACCACGGGGCGCGGGGCCGCGAGGCGCGGGGCGACGCAGAAACCCCGGTTCTTGCCCACCCAAAGACGGCCGAAATGCTGCGGGACGCCGATCTCTGCGGCGCCTCCTGGCTCGGATTTGATTTCGAGCCCGTCGCGGTCACCCGTTATCTCAATGACGGCGACCGGGTTTCCGTCGGCGGCTGCGAACTCGAGGTCATCCACACTCCGGGGCATTCTCCCGGCTCGATCTGCCTCTTGGGTCCCGAAGAATGCTTCACGGGCGACCTCCTCTTCCGCGACGGCGTCGGACGCTGGGACTTGCCCGGCGGCGACCTCGTCGAGCTTCGCGCCAGTCTGCTCCGTCTCGCCGAGCGTTGCGACGACGCCCTCACGCTCTACCCCGGCCACGGCGAAGGCGCCACGATGGGCCGTGAACGCGCGCAAAACCCCTACCTTCTCGAGTGGCTTCGGGGAGGCTCCTGACCGTTCGGCTTTCCCACCCTGCGGGTCTCCGCGCGGGTTTTTCCCTTGACAGAAAGAGGACTCCGGGCTACTCTCCTTGCTTGCGTTCCGGAGGGATGGCGGGTCTCGGGCAAGACCTCCATCCGCCGGGAAAAGGCGGTTGGCATGCCGCTCTGGGCGGGAATAGCTCAGCTGGTAGAGCATCACCTTGCCAAGGTGGGGGTCGCGGGTTCGAGTCCCGTTTCCCGCTCCAGTTAAGTCCTTCTAATTCAGTGTTTTACGTTTCCATTTTGTGGCGTTTTGTGGCGTTTTCGTAGCTAAACCCTGCATTTTTAGCATCCTGCAGAACTCTCCGGGATTCGAGAGCACCTTTCGGTGAAAACAACTTGGTGGCTGCTTTCACTTCCTCGACAGCCCTTCCGCCGAAACACGCCTGACGGTCTCGGCATTGCCGGAACGCACAAGAAGAACCGTCAAGCCATCCGATATCGTCGGCAAGTGGCGATACTACTCTCGCCTTCATTCCCGCATCATCATCATCTATCTCCGCCCGAATGGGGAGTTCGTCCAGTCCATCCCGCAGCCCAACGATGGGAGCATGGTCGAGCACAAAGGACGCTGGCGTGTGGAGGGTTCGTACCTCGCTCTGGACGATATTCTGATCGGGCTGGAAGAGGGAGATCCAGTCCAGACGAACGTGAAATGGTGGATTGTTGAATCCATGATGAGGGGAGTTCCAGCCGCCCTCGTGATTTTCGGCGGGGATGGATTGGACGAAAGATTCTGGGAAGGATTCGTCAAACTCGTGGAGCAAGATTCGACCGATGAAAAAGAATAGACACCTTCTCCAGTTCCTTGATCCACGCCTCTCTCTCAAGCCCTCCCCACCCCCCAAGGGGGACGGTTTCAATGGGTTCCCATGCCCTCGCCGATCCGGTTCCATCGAAAACTGCGTCGATCAGAGATCCTGATTTCTGGGATTCTTCGACCGTCATCCCCGAAGTCCGTTGCTCCCGAGGGGAAGGGCAAGGGCGACGGAATGGAGAACGAAGGCGATGGGGAGGAAACCCATGGGGCGGCAGAAAGCCCCTTTCTGAGGCCGTCTCCGTCATCCCAGCTCTTCCTCGGGGCGGGAGGTGATCGTCCCGTGAGGGGGCTGGAAACGGCTTTTCCGACCGTCTGGGTCGGCTCTCCTGACTGCCCAAATCGTTTGACAACAGCCCGGCGGCGGTCTACCATTGGTTTGGATTTCCGACTTGGTGAGGGAAGTCCCATTCTCTGGGCAGGAGGTCCGGTGAGGGGGCTGAGTTCTTGAGGGTCCAGCCCAATCTGCTGTCGTTTGAAGACACTCTCGAAGCGACAGGCCGCTCGATCTGCACGATTGGTGACAATGGGGCGGGCGAGCTGAACTGCTTTGGAGCCCCGCCTTGAGGCCCAGCCGTTCACGTACCACTTGCCGAAGCTCCGCGCGGTCAGAACTGGGGAGGACAGAAGCAGTGGGACTGTACATCTTCTGCGACAACTTGAGCAAGATGCCGTGAATCTCGGAGGCACAAATGTGAGTACACCGTACCACTCCAAGTTCTTCGGCTTTTGTCTGACAAGACAATGCTCCGCCCATGATTCACAGAAGTTGAACAGGTCCATCTTCAACGCCACTGTCGATTTGAACCCCCACCAGATAGACGCCGCGCTTTTCTCATTCCGTTCTCCTTTGTCACGAGGTGCTATCCTTGCAGATGAGGTAGGCCTTGGCAAAACAATCGAAGCAGGCTTGGTCATCAGCCAACTCTGGGCCGAGCGCAAACGGCGGATTCTGTGCATCGTGCCCGCTTCTCTCCGGCAACAGTGGGGGATGGAGTTGGCCGAGAAGTTCTTCATTGATTCCGTGATTCTTGAAAGCAAGAACTACAACCAGTTCTTCGCCGCCGGCAATCTCAACCCATTCGAGCAAAGCCAGAAGGCGGTAATTGTCTCGTATCAGTTCGCCCGAAGCAAGGCAGCGGACATTCTGGCCTTACCGTGGGACCTGGTCGTCCTTGATGAGGCCCACAG
>DATKZW010000644.1:0-3277 GCA_035527775.1 Sumerlaeia bacterium
ACCTCGATCGTCGAGCGCACCAAGTACGACCTCTATTACATCGAGAACTGGTCCATTCTCTTTGACATCAAGGTTCTGCTGCTGACCGTTGTGTGGATGGCGCGGCGGATCCGCCAGCTGATGACACTGCCTCCCGATCACCCCGCCCTGCGCCGCTCCGAGGATCTCCCCGTCGATGGCGGATCCCCGGAAAGAGGGGAGTGAGCCGGCCCCCTAACCAAGACTCCCGGCCCAAGGCGGCGGGCGGACTATCGAAGGGAAGTCGCTCCCCATCGCTTGGCGGCGCCTCCGAGGGCTCGTCAGGGCAAGAGATAACAAGCGCCCAGGATTCCGGGGCCCCTTCGTCTCGGGGAACCGAGTGCATCGCAGATCCGAAAACCCATCTTCCATGCTTCTCCTTCTTCTCCCGGTCCTGATGAGCGCGGCCGTTTTGTGGACGGTTTTGACGTACCATGTCCCGTCGCAGCCTTCGGCCAAGGCCATGATGGCGGGATTGATGGTCGGCAACTTGCTCCTCACTCTCCTGCGTCCGCGTCTGGGGCTTGTCCTTCTCTTCTTCTGCCTTCCCCTTCTGGACAACCTTCTTTTCACGGCCAAACTCGACGATTTCTCGCCCATCCTCGTCCTCTTCTTCACCTTTCTGTCAGGATGGCTTCTTCGCCGCGTCCTTCTCGCGGATCGCGAACGCCTGAAAACCCCCCTGGACGGACCTCTGCTGGCCTTCACTCTGGCGGGATTCGGATCGGGACTGATCACGGTCCTTCGCTACAGCCAGTTCTACCCCTTCGTGGGGGAGCGCTTTCAGTTTCTCACGGTCAACCACCTCGGCGAAAACGCCGCGAATAGCGTGACGTGGGCTTTCCGCGCCCTCCTGGTTTTTGTGGCGGGGCCCGCATTCTTCTGGGCCATCTTGCACCTCGTGCGCCGCAAAGAGGACGTGATCCAGGCGTTGGCCGCTCTGGCAGGGGGGATGGCGCTCAGCATCCTCTTCGGGATCTATCAGACCTTCGGCCACCTAGCGGTGGGCAATACGCCCTACTTCGCCGCCCTGAAGCGGATCAACGCCAGCTTCATGGACCCCAACGCGCTCGGTTGCTTCTTCGTGCTCGCCTTGCCGCCGATCTCCGGGCTCCTCGGAACGACGCGCCGGGTCTCGCTCCGACTGGCGGTGCTAGGCATCCTTGGGGGAGGGTTCTACGTTCTCTGCGCCAGCGGCTCGCGCACGGGCCTCATCGGTCTCCTCACGGCCGGCGCCATCGCTGGCGGATTGGCTCTCTTGCGGCTCATGCGCGGAAACAGACGAGCCTATTCCCGGCTTTTTCAGGCCGCCTTCATCGCGGCCGTTTGCCTGATCGCGTTCTTTCCCACGGGACGCCGGTCCGGCGGAGCGGGAGATTCGATTCTGGCCAGACGACTCACGGGGACTCTGGAGCGCGTTCGGCGGCAAGGTCTCATCGGCATGGTGAAAGGCGACCGCGGGCCGATGTGGCAACGAGCGGCCCTGGTCGTGGGCCAGTTCCCCGTGTCCGGAATCGGCCTCGGCGCGTTCCGCACGGAAATCCCCAATTTCATCGACCGGAACGCCGAGGAGGACTTGTTTCGGGACAACGCGAACAACTGGTACCTCCAAGTGTCGGCGGAGATGGGGTTGATCGGGCTTCTCTTGGCGCTGATCGTCCTCGGCGTCGTGTTGCGCGAAGCGTGGCGCCTGGCTCTGTCCCGCCGTCTCGAGGGCGCCCAAGCCGCCATCTCGCGTCTGCTTTGCGGCAGCGTGACGGCCATGACGCTGATGTTCATTGTAGGCCCCCACGTGATCTTCGTCGAAGTGCAGCTGGCCTTCTGGGGCGTGATCGGACTGATCTTCGCGCAGGCTTACACGCTGCCGCTGCCCACGCAAGAGCGGGGCGCCGTCTCGCCCGCGCCGCCTGCCCGGAGGTTCCTCCGCTTGGCCGGGATCGGGCTGGTCGCCCTGTTCCTCGGGGCCCAACTGGTGAATTCCCTGACCGCGCTTTCCCTGCCGGAACGGCAAAAAACGTGCGGGTACGACAAAAGCGAAGGGTTCTATCTCCAGGAAGGGAGGATCGGGGGACGCATCCGATGGACCCGAGGGGAAGCCTCCGCCATGGTTCCCGCCGGGCGCCGGCGGGTCCGCTTCCAGATGGCAATCGCTCACCCAGACGCGGCTGACGATCCCGTGGTCGTCGACATTCTCCTGGACGGGCGTCCGGCGGGACGCGAGGTCTTCCACCAACAAGGGGAACTGCACTATGTCGACCTGCCCCTCCCGGCTGTCGAAACGGACGAGATCGAAGTCCGCTTCCGTGTGAACCGCACGTTCGTTCCCCGCGAACATTTCGCCGGAACCCCGGACCAACGGGTGCTGGGCGTCATGGTCGGCGCCTTCGAATTCCCGGACTCCTCCGAAGCGACGCAGTGAGGGTGGGCGGGCGCCTGTTCCATTCTCCGCCGCATGACAGAACGCGGACGACGCGGATCGAACGGATCAGACGGATTGTGGCATGGCCGCCCTCGGCTGTGATCCCTCGCAATCCGTCTGGTCCGCCCAATCCGCGTTCCATGATCTCATCTGTCCAATGCGTTCTATTCTTTCCTCTTGCAGCCTATCCCAGGATCCCGTAACGCGCGCACCTTGCCCGCAGTCTCGCGGGCGGTCTCGCCCGCCGCAGCGCCGGCGTCGTTGCAACGCCGGCGCTCAGCTCGGAACTCTGGGGATAGGCTCTTATGCGGCTGCCCGCCAAGACCCCCGCCCCGCTTGGAAGTCCCCGTTTCGCAAGGGCGTGGGGAGAGCATGTGCGGAAAAACCGCTTGTAATTTGGCGGGGACTGTCGCATATCCTCTATTCCGCATGACGGGGCTGTAGCTCAGCTGGGAGAGCGCGGGCTTTGCAAGCCTGAGGTCGTCGGTTCGATCCCGATCATCTCCACCATTTCTTTCCCCTGTAAATCAAGCGGCATCAACACTATAGACAGCGCCTCACGCCCCTCAAAGAGTGCGACGGCCCCAACGTCGTGCGGACGGCGGACTTCAAGGGCTTCTTGCGCCTGGGCAACGGCAGGAAGTGCGACCCACTGACCATTTGCGACGCCTATAGCCGTTGCCTGTTGGAGAATGCCAAGCCGCGCCGCGCGCCAGCCTCCAGCGCGTCCGGCGCGTCTTCGAGGGGGTCTTTCGTGCCCCCCCACCGGGCGCTCGGCCAACAGCCCCCCGCCGCTTTCTACGAATCCTCCCCGCGCAATCTGCCCAGCCGCCCGCCGTC
>DATKZW010000645.1:0-2816 GCA_035527775.1 Sumerlaeia bacterium
CGCCATGATCCGATATCGCCGCCCCGCACCAGCCCCATGGGGTCTCGAATAGAAGAACGCCGTTGCCCATGTTCTTTGCCCTTGTTTCCGAAACGGCCTCGTCTGAGGCCCCGTGAAGACGGACGGCACGCGGGAGAAAGGAGGGAACCGGCCTGAGGACCCGCGAATCGCGCGAATCATGCGAACTCCATTCCTGCCGTTTCCGCATTCGCAGGATTCGCCCGATTCGCGGATGAGGGGTTCGGCGCCGGATCACTCCTCAGGGTCGGCCTCGGCGTCGCTCAGATCCAGCGCCATCCGATCGACGAAGGGCTCGAATCCCCGGGCTCGCCAGAACGCCTTGCCCCTCTCGTTCTTGTGATAGACCTGCAGGTGCACCGCGCGAACGCCGTGTCTCTGGAACAAGTCCATGGCGCGCCGCACCATGTCCGTGCCGTGTCCTTGGCCCCGGAAGGCGGGCCGGAGATAGATGTCGGAGATCAGACCGAACTCGGCGGGGGCGAACATCGGGAGATTCGCGCAGACGTAGGCGCAGCAGAAGCCCTGGAGGCCGTCGGCGTTCTCCGCCACGAGGAGAAGCGACTTCTCGTTCCGGGCGTGGAGCATGAGATAGCTCTGATAGGCCGCCACGACGGCCGAAGACAGTTCGATCCGCGGTTCGAACTCCCGATGCTGGCGCATCATTTCGAGCCACAGCTGGACTACGCGGGGGATGTCCTTATCGGTTGCTCGGCGCATTTTCACGGCTTGACCCGATCTCCGAACTCCCGGAGCTCGGACGGTTGCGACTCTCCAGCGATCGGCGGCACTCTACCCTTTTCCCGGGCTTTTGGCAATCCGTCTCTTGGGGCGAGGTCGGGCGCGTCTATCGGCGGTTGACGGACGCGGCGATTCGGCATAGGGCGCCCCATCAATGCCTGGGAACGCGCGCGAATTCACTTTCCGGGCCGGAAGGGGCGCTAAGCGAGATGACCCGCAGCCTGGATCTCCCCAGAGAGTGCGCCGCGGCCGTCTTTGTCGGGGGGGGAAGGCCGCTCGAGATCCGGCGGTTCGAGGTCCCGCGCTCGCTCGAGCCGGGCGCCGCTATCTGATCGCGGGCCTTGTGACGCCCGGGACGGATCTGGGGATCGAGGGGAATCAGCTCACGCGGAAATGCCTAACGCTCAAGGGCGTCCACAATTACCGACCGGAACATCTGGGGCGCGCGCTCCGGTTTCTCGAGGAGCGCGCCGACGAATACCCATACGTCGAACTGGTGGGCGAGACGTTTCTTCTCGCCGAGATCGAGAAGGCCGTCGCGGCTGCCGCGAGCGGGCAACGCGTTCGCGTGGCCATCCGACCCGGCGACTGAATGCCGACTTCGCCTTACCCCATCGCGGCGCGGCGCCGCCTGGCCAGTCTCCTCTCGGAAGGAGATCGGTCAGTCAGCCGGGTTCCCCTCAACGTCGATCACCCGCACCTCTCCCCGCCCGAGGTCGCGGATGCCTTGTTCGATCTTGGCGAGGTCCCCAACGACAACCCACACCATCCGGTCCGTCCGGATCACGTCCTTGGCGGCGCCGGCGACGCTGGCGATCGTCAGGGCCCGGACCTCGTCGGGATACGTATCGTAGTAATTGTCCGGCAAACCGTAACGAACGAGGGCGCCAATCGAGGATGCCACGGCGTCGATCGTCTCCCAGGCCGCCGCCAGACGGAACGTCTCGTTCTTCCTGACCTTGTCGACTTCCTCTTGGGTCGGAGGGCGATCGCCCAGGATGCCGAGGAACTCCTTGCGGATCTCTTCCATCGCCTCGCGCGTCTTGTCGGTCTGCACCGAAGCGCTGGCCAGGAAGGGTCGCTGTCCGCGCGCGCCGTAGAGGGTGGTGCGCGCGCCGTAGGTCCAGTGCTTTTCCTCGCGCAGGTTCATGTTCACGCGCGAGGTGAAACTCCCGCCCAGGATGGTGTTCATCGCGTCGATGGCCACCTCGTCGGGATTGTTGCGAGGCGGCGCGATGTGGCCGGCGTAGATCACCGACTGCTGCGAATCGGGGCGGTTCATGAGGTAGATCAGTTCGGTCGGCTGGTGCTCGACGGCTGGGATTTCCTTCTTCGGCGCGGCGCCGGGGCGCCACTTCTTGAAGAGGTCCTCAATCACGGGACGGATCTCGTCCATCGTGGTGTCGCCGACGATGACGAGCGTGGCGTTGCGCGGCTCGTACCAAGTCTTGTGGAACTGCGCCAGACGATCGCGCGTGATCTTCCGGACCGATTCCTCCGTTCCCGAGCCGCCCATCGGATTGCCATAGGGATGGTCTTTGCCGTAGAGGACGCCGGGCAGGACGCGTTGCGCCATGGAGCGTGGATTCGATTTCTCCTGCAGAATGCCGGCCAGATGCTCCTTCTGAATCCGTTCAAACTCCTCTTCGAAGAACGCGGGATTCAGAACGACGTCGGCGAAGATCCCGAGTGAGTCCTCGAGATTCACCTTCAAGGCCGACAATCCGACGGACGATTGATCGAGGTCGGCGCCCGAGGAGAGTTCGGCGCCCAGAAGCGTCAGACTCTCGGCGATCTCCATCGTCGATCGAGTCGGCGTTCCTTCGTCGAGCAACTGGGCCGTCAGGTCCGCCGTTCCGGCCAAGCCGGGCGGGTCGGCCGAGTAGCCGGCGTCAAAGAGGAGATCGAAGGAGACCAACGGCACGGAATGGCGCTCGGCCAGGATGATGCGAAGTCCGTTGGCAAGGGTGGCGCGCTGAAGCCGCGGGAACTTCGCGTCCGGCGCCGCGGCCACGTCCGGCAGCTTCGAGCGATCGGCGCCTTCGGAAGCCGCTTCA
>DATKZW010000646.1:0-5677 GCA_035527775.1 Sumerlaeia bacterium
CAGAACGTCTTCGTCGGGCTGTCGTCGCAATTCGGAAGGACGGGGCGCTTCCAGTCGCCGAAACGGCGAATGTATTTCCATCGTTTCGTTCGCACGGCCCGCATCGGTTCGTAGGAGGCGTGGTACGTGACTTCGGTGAAAACGGCGTCGTGGATCTCGGCCGTCTCCCCCCGCACGAGGGGCAGGATCGACTTGCCCTGGAGCCACGGCGGCCTCTCAATGCCCAGTATGTCGCAAAGCGTCGGGAAGAGGTCGATCTGGCTCACCATGCCGTCGACGACCTTGCCGCCCTCGAACCCTCCCGGCCCGCGCATGATGAGCATCACGCCCGTGCCGTGGTCGGTGAGGTTGCACTTCATCCTCGGGAAGGCGATGCCGTGGTCCGTCGTGCATACGACCAGCGTCTTATCGGCTAGACCGGACTCTCTCAGGGCATCGAGTGCGCGGCCCATTTTCCGGTCGAGCGCGCGGGCGTGGCGCGTGAAGGAGGCCATGTCGCGACGCGTCTCCGGGGCGTCGGGGAAGGGGGCGGGAGGCAGGCAGTAGTTCGGGTTCTCTTCCGGTCCGGGCTCGGGAAACGCCCGGTGCGTTTCGACGAAACCGACCGAGAGGAAGAAGGGCCGCTTGGGCGGATTCTTGAGGAACTCGGCCGCCCGTTCCTCCCGGGGGGGCGCTTTCGCGGCGTTCGGGCTCTCCGTCCTGTCGAGCATGATGTCGTAGCCGATGCGCTCTCCCGAGCGGGGATGGCTTCCGGCGCCGCTGTCCACGTGTTGAACTCCCGCAAGCGCGCAGAAGTAGCCCGCTTTCTGGAGCGTGCGGACGATGTGCCGCCCATAGTCGTTGAGGGAGAAACCGCGGTGGGCGAGGCCCATCATGCCGTTGTTGTGGGGATAGCTGCCCGTCAGGAGGGCGGCGCGGCTGGGCGAGCAGGTCGGGCAAGCGCAGAAGGCCTTTCGGAACAGGACGCCATCTTCGGCGAGCCGTTGCAGATTGGGCGTCGGGACGTTGTAGCCGTAAGGTTGGATATAACGCCCCGTGTCGTGGGAGTGGAGATAGAGAACGTTGAATCCTCTCACGGCGTCCTTCTCCGGCATCCTCTTGGCGGGATGGTTCTTCTCGCCGGCCCACGTGCAAAGAGCTCTCTTCGGCGCCGTCGGGCCAAGAGAGGCAGAACCGCGGGCGCAATGAAACCCCCTCCCTGGGCGCTCGAGAAGACTCGGGCCATGAACTCGTGTCGCGTTCCCCGCTCCGCGTGGCCGCCGCGGTTGGCGGCGCTATTTTACGCCGTTGCCCGACATCGACGTGCTTCGGTAGAAAAGAACGAAGGTCGGCATGATCCAGAAACTCCGGTAGGTGGATTGCACGTCGAGAAGGTGCGTGGCCCCGCGCGCCTTCGCCTTGATGGAAAGCATGCTGGCCGTGGCGTCGGGATTCACGGTATCTTTCAGGAAAACAGGAAGCTGGAAAAAGCCGCCCGGGTCCTCCGTGTTCCCGGTAATCAGGGGGATCCACAAGCAGTAGATGCCCCAGGAGTGCCCCGTGACATGGCAGGCGTTCTCGGCGCCCTGGCTCAGCTTCAGGCCGCTAAAATCAGTGGCGCTGTGGACCCTGGCGCACCCGAGGCCGAGAACCAGCAAACACGCGACGATCAACAAGAGACTCGCTCGCAAGGCTTTCATGATGACCCTCCTCCGCCAAAAGATGTGATGTGACTTCCGTCGGTTCCAGGGTTACTCCGCGGGCCCGTTTGAAGTCAAGAGGAATTCGGGCCGAACGGGTTGACTTCCTTTGACTTTCGACGGAAGGCGCGCCACATCGACGGAGCAACGCATAATGCCGAGCGCGCCGCTCGACGGGATCTCAGTTGTGGACCCGCAAGTTGGTCGCGACGATGTCGCCTACCGATTTCGTCCCGTTCGACGCGTCGTAGAGACCGTTGACGAAAAGCGGCAGGTTCAGCGCCGTCTCCTCGGGGAAACAGCGCCGCACGGTCCGGTCGCCGTGGTAGTCCGATACGCCATTCGGCCCCACCGAGGTGAGGGAATACAGCACGTTCCACCGCCCCGCCTCCTCGGGGATCTCTTCGTGCCAGCCCCAGTACAAATACGTATTCACTTCCGGCGCGAGACCCCACAACGTCCACTCGGTGAAAGGGCTCAAGGGAATCGAGGTCGTGTAGGCTACGGGCGTGGTCAGCATGGCGAAAGAGGGGAACTCACCCAATTCGCGGGGACCGATGTTATCGGGCGGATAGGCATTGTGGTCCACGCGATACGCCTCCATGGCGGTCCGCATCGTGCGCATGTCGTTCAGGCATCGCGACACCTTGGCGCGGGTCTGCGCCTCGAGGAAATTGGGCACGGCGATCGCCGCCAAAATGGCGATAATCGCCACGACGATGAGGAGTTCGATCAGGGTGAAACCCAGTTTGCGCCTGCCGCGCGTTCCTCCTCTTCGAACCAGTTCGTGGGCGCTTTGCCGCGGCATGCCTCCAGACTCCTCTCAAACCAGGATCTCCGGACGATCTTGGCCGGGTTCGCCGCGGGGAGCAAGGGAATTCACCAAGGAGACGGCCGAGGCCGGAAGGAGACCGCGGCCGGCCTCCTCCGGGGGCCTTGGAGACCTCCTTTCGCGGCGCCGGGGACTGGCAGCGAAACGCCCGCGTCGCCCGGCGGCAACGCTTCCGTCGAGTTTTCCCTTTTCCCACAGACCTTTTGGGCCTAAGATGGCGCCATATAGATGGGAGGCTGGAGAGGGGCAAACGGCGTGAAGGACTTCGTTGAGACGTTGGGGCGCGCACAGGCGGGAGACCTTGCCGCATTCGGCGAGATCGTGCGGCGCTTCCAGGACATGGCCGTGGGATACGCCTATTCGGTTCTGGGGGATTTCGACCTCGCCGAGGACGCCGCGCAGGAAGCGTTTGTGCGGGCCTACCAAGATCTGCCCGCCCTTCGGGACCTCCAGGCCTTTCCCCCATGGTTCCGGAAGATCGTGCTGTACCAATGCACGCGATGGACGCGCCGCAAGGGCCTGGCGACCGTGCCCCTGGAGAGCGCCGGAGAGATTGCTGCAAAGGAGCCCGACCCGGCACAAGCCGCCGAGCGGCGCGAGATCCGCGACCGCGTGCTCGAGGCGATCCGCGCCCTCCCCGAACACGAGCGCGCGGCCGTCACGCTCTACTACATCAACGGCTACTCGCAGGCCGAAGTGGGCGAGTTCCTCGACGTTCCCGTCTCGACCGTCAAGAACCGGCTCTATTCGGCCCGAGGCAGGCTGCGGGAAAGGATGACGGACATGGTGGAAAAAGAACTCAAGGAATCCCGACCGGGAAAGGCCTTCACGAAACGCGTGATCCACGAAATCGGACAGGTTCGCGTCTACGTGGGAAAGGGGAAAACGGAACCCTTCGCCCTTCTGATGCTGACGGACTCGCGGAAACGATCCTTTCCGATCTACATCGGCAACCCGGAAGCGCGAGCAGTCGCTCCATGGCTGGAGGGTAAAGGCGATCCCAACGCGACCGACCTCCATACGGCGTTGGTTCGTTCGCTCGACCGTTTCGGAGAGAGAATCAAGAAGGTGCACGTCAACGCGCTTCTGCGGGAAACCTTTCACGCGCTTGTGAGCGTGACCAACGGGAGCCGGGTGCGGGAAGTCGACTGTCGTCCGAGCGACGCGCTCAACTTCGCCGTCCGCGCCGACGCGCCCATCACCGCCGCCGAGGAGGTGATGGCTCGGACGGAATTGACGGAGCGCGACGGGAAGCCGCTGTCGCCCGCCAAGGCATGGAAATCCGTAACCAGCCCACCGGGAATAGCTGCGGGGCATCCGCTTCGGATTGCCCCCGTTTCGAGAGTGCTGTCGCAGCTGGAGGAAGACCCGGAATCGGAGGAAGCGCGCAGGCTCCTGCCTCAATCCCTCTTGCGCCAAGTGAGACCCGGAGTATTCACATCGGACGCCGCCAAACTCGACCGATTCCGGGACTGGGCTGAGCGAAAGAAAAGCGGCGCGATTAGGGGCGCGGCCCTCGGATTGCTGGGGGCGGTCTACATGCGTCCCTACTGGGGCGACGTCGCGCGGGCCTTGCCCGCCCTCGAAGCGGCCCGCCGTCTGCGCCCAAAGGACGCCGACCTGGCCTTCGATCTGGCGACGGCCTACGCCCTCAGCGGCAGGAAGCACGACGTCCTTCCGATTCTGCTCGCGATCAAGCACCCGGCAACGGCCGTGTGCAACAACTTCAAAGAACTCTGGAGCGACCCCCGCTTTGCGGCCGCCTTCGGAGAGCCAGAGGCAAGTGCGGAGGAGAAATTCTACGTCGCGCAGCTGAACGTGCGAAGTATGAGCGGCGGGCCGTCTAAGCCGCGGGGGAAGCCCGTCCTGCCGCAGAAGCCCGTCCTGCCGCGTGCGGGGCCCTTTGAGCCAGCCAGCGCAAGCCCGGCGACGGCAGAGCGCTTGGCGGACTGCCTCGGCGCTGGGCCGCTGCTTGCCGTCGAGATGGTGTTCCACTCCGTCCCATCGGGCAGAGGCAGGCGCGTCATGCTGGGGACTGAGGGGAACCGGGCCGGAGTTCTGCCCGTCAGCCAGCTCCAGTGCCCCGATCTCGACGTCGCATTGTCGCTCGTGCGTCCAATCCGGCCCCTCACACCGCATGCTGTCGCGAGCATTCTGAAGGCCGCCGGCCTCGGCATGGAGGGCGCCGTTCTTGTGAAGCGCACACGCGCGGGAATCGAGGGGGCCCTTGTCCTCCGCAAAGGCCGCCGACTGGAGCCGATCTCCATCGATGGTTTTGCGGCGATTCGGCTGGCCGCGGCCGCCGAATGCCCGCTTTTCATCACCGAGTCCTTCGCCGAGAAGATCTTCTACCGCGGCAAGACGGGACGGCCCCTGGCGCCGAAGACGGTTCGCGAAAGACTGGCGAAGGGGGCCGAAAAGCCGTAGAGCCCCTCGAGTTGCGGTCCACAGAGTTCGCAGAGTCTGTAGATTTGACGCCCCGGCGGCGGTCGCTTTTCCCTATGACCGGAGGGATCTGCGCAATCTGCGCAATCCGCGGACCCATGACTCTTCGGGACGCGGCTGGAGCGGAAAGAAGTCGCCGCGCTCCTCACCGTGATGGTCGCGCACGCTCTCTATTGCGACCTGAGTCATGGGCAGGGAAAACGGTTGCGCCCGCGAGACGTTGCGGGGAGAATATCTGAGAGAATCCGTCGGGACTCGGCGGAATCGGATTTGGGCGCGCCCGAAGGGATGAGGAAGCATGACGGAAATCGTCTTTCTCGTGGAGGAGGACCCAGAGAGCGGGTACGTCGCCCGTGCATTAGGAGAGTCCATCTTCACTCAGGCCGACGATCTGCTCAGCCTGCGTGAGAATATTCGCGATGCCGTTCGCTGTCACTTCCCCGACGACGACGCCAGACCCAAAATGATTCGCCTCCACCAAGTGCGTGACGAGGTCATCGCGTTGTGAGACTCCCGCGCGACCTTTCCGGCCGCGAACTTGCCCAGTCTCTCTCCCGGCTCGGTTACCGGGTTACCCATCGGACGGGCAGTCATATCCGGCTGACCACTCAACGCGGGGGGGAACGCCACCTGACGATCCCCGACCATGACTCCCTCCGAATCGGCACTCTCAACGCCATTTTGCGCGGCTTGTCCGAACATCACGGCATGAGCAGAGAAG
>DATKZW010000647.1:0-26956 GCA_035527775.1 Sumerlaeia bacterium
TTCCCTGAGAGCTTCAATGCTGTCCCGCTCCACCTGCTCCGACTTCTGAAGAACAGAGTCTATGCGCTCCTGACTCAGGCTTCCGTCCTTCTCCTTCCAAGGATACCAGATCGATCCGGGAATCCCTTTCCACCGCCACCACGAGCAGGAGTGCAAACTGCGTTCTCATTGAGCGTCTCTCCTCCTTCCGGACCCCAACTCGCCGCGCGAGGCAGAGGCCCTCTCGAAAAGACAGGGCAATGTGTGCTTTGGGAACCGCTATCCTTCGATCGGTCCCCCCTAGAGTTGAGTGACATTCCCAAGCCACGGCTTGCTTGAGCGGATGTGGGATCACGGGGCCGTCTCCGTCCAGAGGACACCTTGCCGGTCAGACCAGATTGTCTCTCCTTACTGGGCAACGCCCGGCGGAGGAGGGAAACCGTAACCCGGTGGCGGCGGCTCATACGGATCTGGTTTGAACTCTTCTCTATCTCGCTCCTCAACGATCCCCGAGTTCCTGGACCGACATTGCTCTTACTACAGCGAGATCAGCTCGACTTCTCTTCCTTCTTTTCGTCCGTGGATTTTCCGACTGTTCATACTATCCGGAGTCCCCTGCCCTCCCGTTTATAGACCGACTTCTCTTCCTTCTTCTTGTCCGTGGATTCCGACTCGCCTTCTCCTTTCAGCTCTTTGCCAAGCCGTCCATCGATGTCAACGATCTGGGCTTCCTCTCGGGCGACGTCCAGGACGATGTCCTTTACGTCCAGTTGCTTGACAACATCGTCCAGTCGCTTTTCGGAGATCTTTTCATAAACGGTGTTGCCCAGTTGCGCCAAGAGCCTTGTCACGCGCGTCTCGCAGCGCGCCTTCTCACGACGGAGAAGAGTCAGCTCGATTCCCTCCCCGGCCTTTTCCGTCAAGGCGTGAACGGCCGCCAACGCTGCATCAAAACCCGCTTCCATTCCTCTGTGTATCCTGTCCCACAGTTTCATCGGTGTTCCCTCCTCTCGAATTGCTCGTGTTTCTGCATCTCTGCGCTTGGGCGGCTCTCCGTAGTCGCCGCGTAAGACCCGGCGGAGACCGTGGCGAACAGGCACGGAAAGAAGAGCGCGGAAAGGTCGCTTCTCAGGAAGGGCTTCATCGCTTCCGCTCCCCTTCCGTTCCGGCTCGCTTACCCACTCCTCACACTACAGCTACTGCCATATCGGTGTCGAGCGTTCTCTTCGCTTTTTCGGCCAGGAGTTTCCAGAAATCCGGATGAATCACCGCCGAGGGCGGCTGTGCCACAGACATAGGGCGGCTGTGCCACGGACATGAAGGCGAGAGAAACGCGTCCTGTGCCCAATCCTAGAGGAATTCGGCATCAGGTTCCGGATCCTGGGCCCGCTGTTCCACCGCGCCGTCAATCTGAGATCTCGACGTCTTCGTTCACGTCCATCACGAGGCGCTCGTCTATGTAGTTGCCATCGACGTACTGGCGGTTGGGCGTAGTCGAGACGGCGTCGGTTTCTTCGAGGACTTGCCAGCCAGTGTAGTAGAAGTCCGTGTCGGCGTAGCTCGAGCCGGCGGGGAAGTCCTTGCGGACGCGGCGATTGCCGGCGTCGTAGAGGTAGGTGACGATGAGCGATCCCGTGCTGGTCTTGACTTCGCGCAGCCGATTGAAGAGATCCCACGCATACTTCTGGTTGCCGTCGTCGGTCAGGTTGCCGTTGTCGTCGATAAGGCGCGGGGAAACGGGCGAACAACCTGCCGCTATTGCCTGGCCTCAGGGGGCCCCTCGTGCTCAGCCAGAAGATCACGAATGCGCTCAGCATCGGCATAGCCGATCCCAACCAAGGCGTTAGCCGCCGAGCTCCGGATGCCTGGCTCGGGGTCGTCGAGGGCCTCGAGGAGCGCCGGCGATGCGTCCCGCGCTGCAGGTCCGATCATTCCCAAGGCTCTTATGGCAAGTGCGCGAACACGCAGATGATCGTGCTTCACCAAGGGTATCAGCGCCGGTACGGCGTCGCTCGCCTTTGGACCGATCCGCGCAAGCGCGATACACGCAAACTCCACGAGATCCGTGTCGTCCTCACCCAGCATCTGTGCCAGCGCACCCACCCCTTTTCCGCCCATGCGCACCAGCTGCGTCGCTGCCCGCGATTGCGCATCCAAGCCAAGACTCCGGTCCCTCATTTGCGCTGCAAGCCGTTCGGCTTTGCCTTGAGTGGACAACGCCGAGCACGCCGTCAGAAGCACGGCCGCCGCGCCCCACCCACGGAGGACGACAGACACGCGGCAAATACTCATTTCTCTACCCCTCCCTTCTCTTGGCTCGAGACCACTCCTCCCTTGAGGCCGTGACTCTGAACGGAATCCCCGGGCGTGGTTGCGCCCATCGCCGGGTGTCATCGCTAAGCATAGAGGGCGCCCGCGAGAGCGAGAAACCAAGCCAGACCCATTTTGCCCGGGCTAGTTGGACACCCAGTAGCTCATAAACAATCCCAACTCGCTCTCTTGAGAATAAAGCAAGGGTATCATCCTCCTCCTTTTGATGTCAAAAGCGAACAGCCGCTGACCGCCCTCAAAGTACGCGCAACGGATCAGGGCGTAGCGCCGGCACGGCGATAGACCATAGAAGCGATAGTCTCTTCCGAAGTACAGGAGCCTCTTCAATGTCTTCGCTCTGCCCAAGTAGTGCTCCATGAAGCCGTCGTATTCAGCGCCCGACTTCCACTTTGTCGCCATTATGCGGTAAAAAGGGAGATACTTCGGCTCTCGCCACCAGATGGCGCGCCCTTTGTAGTCCGTTTCCGGGTCGAAATCGCATCTCCCGAGCTCCCCCGTCGCTAGGTTCATCCGGTAAACGCCGTTCAGGGAAATATAGAAGTAGAGGTCGCGCTTGTCGAGTCCCCAAATCGAGTAGTCACCTGAAAATCCTGGAATCTCCACGCGGGATTGATCTCCTGAGTCGATGTCCACCCGAATGATCGCTTCATGACCCTCAGTCGGATCAACGGGGACAAATATCTCGGAGCGGCCAATAGCCACTCCTCCGTCTATTCGCGCCCCCACGTCGAAGCATCGCCCCGCGTTTTTCTTGACATCATGGAAGTAGACGACGTGCGACTCGTAGTCGTTCTCGCGGTCGTGTTTCTCGCGGCAGAGAAAGCTTCCATCGTCCGAAACTGAGAACCCTCCGCCCAGGAGGGGAGGCAGTTCGACCAGTTTGGAGAGGGTTCGCCGTGAGAGGTCCAGCTCCAGAACCAACTCATGTTCGGCATACCGCGCGTCACCGAAAGAACACAACAGCCGCCCCGGCAATTCTCCGCGCCAGCGGTAGAGCTTGATCCCATACAAAGCCTCGGTGGGCATTCTCGCACATGACGCGAGGAATACTCCGAGCGACAGAGCGCTCAGCCCAAACAAGACGCGTGCCCAATAACGCATCGACGTTCACCTCCGTTCAGGACTTCGTACTAGGGCTGCTCAAGGAAATACAAGGAAATACCCTGTGCACAGGCACTCCTTGTCATTCTGGCGGATGTCCGCGATGAATTCCCTGAGAGCTTCAATGCTGTCCCGCTCCACCTGCTCCGACTTCTGAAGAACAGAGTCTATGCGCTCCTGACTCAGGCTTCCGTCGTTCTCCTTCCAAGGATACCAGATCGATCCAGGAATCCCTTTCCACCGCCACCACCAATCAGTCAAAGGCTGCTCCTCAATGAACATGGACATGCGGAGCACGACCTCACTTCGGCAATACGTGTCCCACCAGCCCGGATGCGCACGCCACTCGCTCGGCCAAGCATCCTGCTCCGGCTTTCCTTTCACCTTATATTTTCGGTGGGCGGACTTGTCCTGCTTGCTGTGCAAGGCGCGGCCAAAGGCCTTCGCGGCCTTTGAGCATTCCCCGGCCCTGACAAACGCGATTCCGTTCTTACGGTCCTCATCATACCACCAATCGCGGCTGTCTCGTCCGCCCTTGGGATGGTTCAGATGTCTTGGTTGCTCCTGGAAAGGCCAAGGACCTGTGTGCAAACCTCGGTCGACACCGTCGTCCGCCATGGCAATGACCTGGCCGGCGTTACCAGTGAAGCGATTCTTACCTAGTCCGAGTCTGCCTGGCAGGGCCGGAAGGGTTGCCCAGATATCAGTCTTCCAGAAGTGGACGGCGTCGGTCCACTCCCCCAGACTGTCGACGGCCAGCGTTGGCTTTGACGAGACGTACTGATAGGCGCTCGGCCCATCAACATAACCAGAGCTATCCCTGGAGAGAAACCTGCCCCGCGCAGCATCGTATACTCGGCTTCGGTAGTCATGGAGTTTCGTCTCAGACCCGAACCGCTGGCCAGTGAAGGCGTATGGAGTTCCGAAACTTGATGCTCCCTGCGTTGTCCGACTGTCGTTCGACCCGAAGTTCACCACGCTGTCCCCGTCGTTTCCATCTGTCAGAAGGATATGCCTGCCGTACGGATCGTACTCGTAGGCCTCGATCAACTCGCCGGTGTCGTCGGTGAGGGCGTAAACCGAGTGGAGCGCGTTCTGGTGGTAGAAGTAGCGGGAGTCGCCGGCGCCGATGCAGGAGGAGTCGGCCTCTTCGTTCACGTCCATGACGAGATGCTCGTCGATATAGTTGCCATCGACGTACTGGCGGTTGGGCGTGGTCGAGCCGGCGTCGGTCTCTTCGAGCACTTGCCAGCCGGTGTAGTAGAAATCGGTGTCGCTGTAGCCGGAGCCGGCGGCGAAGTCCTTGCGGACGCGGCGATTGCCGGCGTCGTAGAGGTAGGTCACGATGAGCGATCCCGTGCTGGTTTTCACTTCGCGCAACCGGTTGAAGAGGTCCCAGGTGTACTCCTGGTTCCCGTCGTCGGTCAGGTTGCCGTTGGCGTCGTGCGATTGGGCCGCGCCGCCGATGTCGTAGTACTCGTTGAAGGAGGTGTCCTTGCGGGTTTCAGAGGTCAGGGCGTCGTTTGCGGTGGTGTTGATCACGTCCCAGTTCCCCACGCCGTCGAGGAGCCATTTCGGCGCTTGGGTCGTTCCGGGGGGAGGAGCTGGATCTCCTGACGCCTTTGGAGGGGGTCGAGCGGATCGAGAAGGACCGTTCGACCCTCGTGGGGAGCGACTCTCTCGGCTGACGATCGATCCGCCGTCTCCGGTCCCGGGTTCCCGATCCCTGTCGACCCCTGGTCCCTGACCCCTGATCCCCGAGCCCTGCCCCCGGATCCCTGACCCCTGGTCCCCGATCCCTGACCCCAGTCGCCCCGGCCCCTGGCGCCCTCAGGGTCCCACGCGGATGACGTTCCCCACGCTCGACGCGCCGTTCGTCGGGTCGTAGCGAGGGTACTGCCACGGCACGGGATCGCGGTCGGGGCCGTTTCCCTGGAGGATCCATTGGCAGTAGCGTCCCTCGAGATTCTCCCCCTCGAAGAAAACGACTTCCTCGGGATGGAGGAGGTCGAGAGCCGCGGCGTAATGGTAGGTTGGGGGCGAGACGTGATTGAGCGGGTCCTCAAGAGAGGCGAAGGGATCGCGGGGAAGACTCGCAACGTAAGCCACCGGCGTGGTGAGGGGCTTGAGACGGATGTGGTTGGGGAGACCGGAATCCCAAGGAGACGCCGTCTCGACAAACGGACTCGGGTAGTTCTCCGGGGGATAGTTACTGGAATCGACGCAGTAGGCCTCGAGCGCCACGCCGATGGACCGCAAGTCCGAGGCGGAGCGGCTGACCTTGGATCGGGTTTGCGCTTCAAGGAGGTTGGGCACGGCGATGGCGGCGAGAATCGCGATGATGGCCACCACGATCAGGAGCTCGATCAAGGTAAAGGCGGCCCGACGCGGCCCGAAGGCGGCCCGACGCGGCCCGAAGGCCCGGCGGCCCTTGGCAAGAGAAGTCGATTGCGTAGGGCTATCTCCTTTCCCGCGGGTTTTTCTCAACCCTCTGCTCCCGCTTCGAGGTCGACCCCATTTCATGCTCCCCGCGCGGCCAGTTGTCAACCCTCTGCGGGCGCTTGGGGGGCCGCCTTGGCCCTGAGTCCCTCGCGCCGAGGAACGACGTAGCGGTCGATGAGGGCCACGAGGGAGTTCATGATGACGATGGCAAACGAGACGCCTTCCGGATAGCCGCCGAAGAAACGGATGAGGAAGGTTAAGATGCCGCAACCGACACCGAAAACCAGCATGCCGGGAGGCGACATGGGGGAAGTGACGTAGTCAGTCGCCATGAAGAAGGCGCCGAGGAAAAGCCCTCCGGCGAAGAGATGGAAAGCCGGGTCCGGCGCCGCCTCGGGCTCGATCGCCCAGGCGATCGTCGACAAGAGCGCCATCGTTCCGACGTAGGCAACCGGGATCTCCCAGCGAATGATCCTCCGCCCGATGAGGAACAGGCCCCCGATCAAGAGGAGCAACGCCGACGTCTCGCCGAGACTCCCGCCGATGTTCCCGAGGAAAAGGTCGCGTATCGCGAATTGCGCTTCCAGGGCCTTGACTCCGGCGGCGGGCGTTTCCGCGGCGGCCAGGATTCCGAGCGGAGTGGCGGCCGTCACGCCATCGGCGTTCATCAGGGCCGTTGCGGGGAAAAAGCGGGGCGCCGGCCAATGGGTCATGCGCGCGGGCCAGGCGATGAGGAGAAAAATGCGGGCGACCAGGGCCGGGTTGAGGGGATTCGCCCCCAGCCCGCCGAAGACGTGCTTGGCGACGACCATGGCCACGAAGGCGCCCGCCAGGACGAGCCACCATGGGGCGCTGCTCGGGAGGTTCATCGCCAGGAGAACGCCCGTCAGAATGGCGCTGCCGTCCGCCAGCGTGCGGAGAACGCGGGGCTTCCCCGCCATCCGCAGACACATGGCTTCGAACGCGAGACACCCGCCTACGGCCCAGAACGCGACGCGCAGAGCGTCGAGCCCGAAGAAGACCACGGCGCCCGCCAACGCGGGCAGAAGGGCGATCAGGACATGGTACATGGCCGACTCGATGGACTTGCCCGAGCGGATGTGAGGCGAGGAGGAGAGGATGAGCGAAGGCGTGTTCGGGTCGGTCATGGTCGCGCTTACGAGCCTTTCTTGCTCAGTTTCATCTTCCCCAGTCGGATCCACTGCACCAGGTTGCGGTGCGAGGGACAGACGTACTCGCATGCTCCGCATTCCATGCAGTCCATGATGCCCAGTCGCTTGATTCCATCCAGCGCGTCGTTGGCCGACAGAGTGCCCAGTTGCGAGGGCATCAGTCCCATCGGGCAGGCATCGACGCATCGCCCGCACCGCACGCAGGCCCGTTCGGCGCGATGGGCGACTTCCTCGGGAGTCAATGCCACCAACCCGGAAGTGCCTTTGACCACCGGCGCGTCGGCGTCGCGTTGCGCCTTGCCCATCATCGGCCCGCCCATGATGAGTTTGCTGCCCGGCGCCGGCGAGTAGCCGCAAGCGTCGAGCAAGGCCCGGAAGGGCGTTCCGACGCGCACGAGAAGATTCTTCGGCTCCGGGACGCCGACGCCCGCCACGGTCACCACGCGCTCGATGAGGGGCTTGCGGCGCCAGACGGCGTCGCTGATGGCCACGCAGGTGGCGACGTTCTGCACCACCACGCCGATGTCCATCGGCAGCCCGCCGCTCGGCACGGTCCGTTTGAGCACGGCCGAGATGAGCTGCTTTTCCCCGCCTTGGGGATACTTGGTCTTGCACACAACAACGCCCACCTCGCCGAGGGCGGCCGCGGCGGGATCCTCCTTCTCGACGGCGCGGCGCATGGCTTCAATCGCCTTGGGTTTGTTGTCCTCGATGGCGATGATCGCCTGTTTCACGCCGAGAATCACCATCGTCGCGCGAAGGCCGCTCAGCGCCTCGTCGGGCCACTCGAGCATCACGCGGTAGTCGGCCGTCAGGTACGGCTCGCATTCGGCGCCGTTGACCAGGAAGACGTCGATCTTCTTCCCGGGTGGCGGGCTCAGTTTGACGTGACACGGAAAGCCCGCTCCCCCCAGGCCGACGATGCCCGCCGCTTTGACGGCTTCGAGGTATTCCTTGCCCTTGGCGGGATCGGGGGCGCCGCGAGGGGCGTTCACGTCGATGGAATCGTCCCAGTCGTCCTGTCCGTCGTTGTCGATCACGACGGTTTCACAGCGCGGGCCGAGAGGGTGGGCGTGAAAGGCGATCTTGTTCACCTTGCCGCTGACGGAAGCGTGAACGGGGGCGCTGATGAAGGCGTCGGACTGGCCGATCATCTGGCCCGCCTTCACTGGATCGCCTCGCTTGACGAGGGGCTTGCATGGCGCCCCGGTGTGTTGGCTCAGAGGAATGAAAACTTGCTTCGGAGGGGGAAGGACCTCGATGGCCTTGTCGGCCGTAATCTCTTTGAACTCCGGCAGGTGGATGCCCCCGCGGGAGAAGGTCTTACCCTCCCCGCCTCGGCCCCGCCGACGTGTAGCCTGCGCGATTAGACTCACCGTCCCCTCCTTGTCGTTGACTTCCTCTGATCGGCGTCTGGATCGCGGCTTGGGCGCCGCCTCATCGGCCGGGCCGACACTCGGCCTCCGCGCTTCGCGGTCTTCGAGTTGTTCTCAGTTCCCGGACGCTTCCGAAGAATCCCCCCGCCGGGCGATGAGGTAAAGGGCATTTCCCAGCCCAAATGCCGCCAGGAGCCGGCCGTAGATCCGCGCTGCGGCGCGGCGCAGGGCGCCGCCGACCCCCGTGCCGCTTGCCGTTCGCAGGAGGAGCGTTTCGAAGCCACGCGTTTGAAAAAGCGTTCGGAGGCTCTGCATCGTGTGAAACAGGAAATGCCGATCAGGTTGAATCATGTTCCATCGCGACCCGCACAGGCGCCGGCGCAAAGAATGGGCATTGGGTGTCTGCAGCGCCAGGACCCCGCCAGAACGCAACCATCGCCCGACGCGCTCCGGCAGAAGCAGCGGGTCCGGGATATGCTCGATCACGTCGAGGGCGAGGACCACGTCAAAACTTTGCTCCTCGATTTCGGCGCTCTCGAGCGAGCATCCCAGCACTCTCTCATGGCCCAGGAGATGCTCGGCGGCCCGGCGCAGGAGGGGGCTGGGCTCGATGGCCTGCACGTCCCACCCCGCATCGAGAGCCGCTCGGGACAACCCCCCCGTTCCACAGCCGATTTCGAGCAGACGTCCCGGCGGCGACACAAACCGATGGAGTCGCGCCAAGTGCGACTGATAGTACGCGGTTCGTTCTTTCCTTTCCTCCTGGCTCAGAAGATCCCGGGCCGCTCCCCCTCCTTCGGCGTAGGCCCGGTTCGGGTTCGGGAAATGCGCACGACCCGCCCGCCAGAGGAAGCCGCAATGCCGGCACGTCCGGTACTCGGGCCCCAGACGGAGCTCGTGACGCACCTTCCGTCCGCCGCAGATCGGGCATTCCGCTTCTTCACCCTCGGCGCCTGTCCGAATCATCTCGTCGCCATGCTCCGTGTTGTGCAGACGGCGCCCGCGCCAAGTGGGAACGGCTCTGGGGAGGCGTCAGGCCGCATCGGCCCCGCCGACCGCATCGGCCCCGCCGACCGCTGCCGCCGCGCTTTGCTCCTCCTCCGGCGGTCTCAGCACGATGGCGTGCGTAGGGCACTGGCGGGCGCATTCGCCGCACCTATTGCACAGTTCCGGCCGAATGTGGGAATAGAAGTTCTCCACCTTGATCGCCCCCGTGGGACAGTTGCGCTCGCATTTGCCGCAGCCCAGACAGCCCACCGTGCAGTACTTGCGGACAATCGCGCCGGTATCCTGGGACTGACAGGCCACCCAGATTCGCTGGTTCGCCCCCATCATTTCGATGCACTGGCGGGGACAGACCTTGGCGCACGCACCGCAGCCAACGCACTTCTCCTCGTCGATCCGCATAAGGCCGTCGACGATCTCGATGGCGTCGAACGGGCAGGCTCGAGCGCACGTGCCAAGGCCCAGGCAGCCAAAAGGACAGACTTTGGGACTCGAGGACGTGATATGAACCGCCGCACAGTCGGCAATCCCCTCGTACGATCCGGTCCGAGCCGCGCAGTCGATCGTCCCGCCACAACGCAGGCGAGCCAGTTTCTTCTCGGCCACCTTGCGTTCCACGCCTAGAGTTTCGGCGATCAGGTCGGCGGTGGCGTCGCCCCCGACGGGGCAGGCGGCCTCGAGATCCAAGTTGCCGGCGAATCCCTCGGCCAAGCCACGGCAGCCGGCGAACCCGCAAGCCCCGCAGTTCGTCCCGGGCAAAATCTCCACGAGATCCTCGACCAGCGGATTCTCCTTCACGGCGAATTTTCTCGAGGCAATCAGAAGCACGATCCCCACGCCAAGTCCCAAGCCGGCCAGAAGCGCCGTGGGGTATATGTATACGCTCATGAGCGGCTTCCCACTTCCTTCACGGACCCCGTCGGCAGGGGGCCGATGCGGTCCGCCGCGACCCGGCGCGGGCGAACGGGATCCGTGAGCGCAATCCCTTTTGCCGGGCGCCGACGCCCCATCTCTGCCGACTCTCGACCTCCTGAATCGCGAGCCGGCAATTCATGTTAGCAGATTCCACGCGATTCCGCACAAGGAAAATGAGACGGTGTCGCGACGTTCCGACCGCCAGAGTCCGCGCATGAGGCGCCGTCGTTCGTCCTTTGCGCTCACGCCCGTTCCCGGTCGAGCGCCCACCGGGCGGCATCATCCAGACTTGAGGCGATGAAGTCCGGCTCGACCTCGAATTCGCGGTCCCCGCCCGCGTGTCCGGTCCGTACAAGGATCTTCGTCATTCCCAGACGCCGGGCCGCTTCGAGGTCGCTGGTCTTGTCGCCGATGCAAATGCTGCGGGAGAAGTCGATGTTCAGATCCTGCCGCGCCCGCTCGAAGAGCGCTGTGCCCGGTTTGCGGCAGTCGCATATTGCTCCCAGACCGTGGGGGCAGAAGTAGATCCCGTCGATCGTGACGCCGAAGGGGGCGAGAGAGCGAAACATGGCGCGGTTCACTTGGTAGAAGTCTTCCTTGGTGAAGTACCCCAGGCCGATGCCGGCCTGGGTCGTCACAATGACGATCCGGTAGCCCATATCGGCAAAGCGCCGCATTCCTTCCCCGGCGCCTGGAAGCAGTTCGAAGCGTTCGGGTTCGTGCAGGTACTCGATCTCGCGGTTGATCGTCCCGTCGCGATCGAGAAAAACCGCGGGCGAGCATTTGGCCGGCGCGTCCACGGAACGCGGCGCGTCCAAGGAAACGCACATCTCGGCGCCGGTCTCCGTTTCGGCGCGAGGCGCCGGTCGGCCGGGCCGATGAGCCCGAACGCGCTCAATGATGTCCGTAGTCGACAGAGGGATCTCGATGTCGATGCGACGCGCCTCGCCGCCGTAGCGCTCGACCACTTCAGCCGACGTCAGCCCCGACTTTGTGTAGTCGCCCGCCTTGATGTATAGGTCTGGCTGAATCAGCTCGATGTTGCGGGCATTGCGGCGCTCGGGGAAGAGAAAGACGTAATCCACCGCCTCGAGGGCGGCGACGATTTCCGCCCGCTGCCGTTCGGGGATAATCGGGCGATCGGGCCCTTTGTAGCGCCGCACGGAGTCGTCCGTGTTGATCCCGACGACCAGAGCGTCGCACAGGGCGCGAGCGCGCTCGAGGAAGTTGGCGTGGCCTGCGTGGAGCAAGTCATAAGCGCCGGACGTGAAGCCAATGGTCCGCCCTTGTCCGCGCAGCTCGCGGCAGATCCGCGCCACTTCGTCGCGATCCAGGAACTTGTCGGCGATCTGGGACATGGAACGTATCGGGGGGCGGGGGAGGAGACGCCGCCCGCGTCGGCAAGGGAAGCGCCCGCACCCCGCTCGACTCATCGGCCCCGCGGACCTGAGGCGGGGGCGCGGTCCGTCCTATCGTCTGAAAGCGCCATACCTGGAGGAGGTCTGGTGCATGAGATCGATCGACTCGAGTTGCTTGCCCGTGCCGAGCACGATGGCCGTCTCGGGGTTCTCGGCCACTCGCACGGGCAGACCGGTTTCACTGGAGAGCAGGGTGTCCATTCCGCGCAGCTGGGAGCCCCCCCCTGCCATGGTGATGCCGACGTCAAAGATGTCGCTGGCCAGCTCCGGCGGCGTCCGTTCCAGCATGGACTTCACCGCGTCGACAATGGCCGCGATCGGCTCGCGCAAGGCTTCACGGACTTCCTCGGAGGAAATCTCGATGGTCCGCGGCAGACCGGCAACCAGATCGCGCCCCTTGATCGTGAGCTTCTTCTCCTCGGGCAGAACGTCGGCCGAGCCGATGCGAATCTTGATCTCCTCGGCCGTGCGCTCGCCGATCATCAGACGGTACTTGCTCTTGATGCTCTGAATGATGGCCGAGTCCATCGCGTCGCCCGCCACCCGGACCGACTTGCTGACCACAATGCCGCCCAGCGAGATGACGGCCACTTCCGTCGTCCCGCCGCCAATGTCGAGAATCATGCTGCCGGCCGGCTCGGTGACGGGAAGTCCCGCGCCGATGGCGGCCGACATGGGTTCCTCGGTCAGGTAGACGTGGTGGGCGCCCGCTTGGAGGGAAGCCTCCTCGACCGCCCGCCGCTCGACCTCCGTGATTCCCGACGGCACGGCCACGACAACCCGCGGAAGCACGACGGGGCAGAAGGTCTTCCGCCCCGAACGCACCTTGCGGATGAAGTACTTCAACATGTCCTGAGTGACCTGGAAATCGGCGATCACGCCGTCGCGCATCGGGCGGATCGCCGTAATGCTGCCCGGGGTGCGGCCGAGCATGCGTTTGGCTTCGGAACCTACGGCCAGGATTGTGTGGTTCCGGGTGTCAATGGCGACCACGGAGGGCTCGCACAGCACGATGCCTTCGCCCTTGACGTACACGAGCGTCGTCGCCGTGCCGAGGTCAATGCCGATATCCAGTGAGAAAAGGTTGCTCCAGAAACCCATCGGTTCCCCGCTCCTTTTCCGCCCCCAGCGAGTTTATCCCCCTGCGAGTTCCGCCGGTGGCGAGCCGGGCAACTCCTCTTGGATCAAGTCCTATTGAGATGCTCTCTCCGCCTTCTCCCGCGAAACCAGCCGCCCGCCGCCATTCGGGAAGGGACCCGCCGTAGCGCAGTCTCGGAATCCCCATGGCGTGCGGCGCAAAAGCGGCAAGCCACCGCGCTGAGAGTTTCGGTCAAGGACGGCGCTTTGTCAATTCCAAAACCGACGGGCGCAGTCCGGGTCGTTTGGGTTGAGGTGTCTTCGTGGCGGAACCGAGCACTTGGGAACGCGGGATCACTTGATTTCTCTATGCACGGTGTGGACCTTCTCGAATCTGCAGTATTTCTTCAACTGGAGACGGTCCGTTGTGTTGCGCCGATTCTTCATGGTCATATACCGTGAAACGCCCGGCTGATTGCTCTCGCGACACTGCGTGCACTCGAGGGTCACCAGAACGCGGTTAGCGGCTTTTGCCATTTGCCTGATCTCCTCGGAAGATGGCGGGGCCGTCGGCCCTGGAGGCCCCAAACGGCGCATTCTCAATGTTCTGCGACACCCCGGCGTGGGGCGGCCTTGTACGCGCTTCACCCGGCGAAGCGCACGGAAAGCGGCGGCATGTTGTCACAAGGTCGGCGCGCTGTCAACGAGGAAATCACGCGAAATCCCGTTGTCATGTTTGTGGCACAGCCGCCCTCGGTTGTGATTCATCACTTCTGAGAGTTCCTGGATGTCCGGGCGGGGCCGTGACAAAAGCCTTGCAGAATCGCGTCCAGAATGCTAGGGTCTGCCTTTCCTGAGTGGGCCTTGCGGCGATCTCGGGTCCAGTCTGAGAGGTCCCAGACGCTGTTCGGTAGATCTCCCGGCCCGACGCAGGGCGCCAGCCTCTAGACGGGTTTCGGCTTGAAGCATTCTACCGCATCTCCCCCCTTCGGCAGAGCTCCTTGCGCTCCGGGGCGAACGGGCGTACGCGTGCGACTGTGGGACGGCGCGGCGCCGATCGCGGCGATTCGAGGCGCTCTGGGCGCGCTGCTTTTCTGGAGTGTTTTCTCGACCGGATGCCACATCTATCGCCCGGGGCACGGGAACCTCCTGGACAGAGGTCCTGAGCCGGTGCAGGAGGTCCTCGAAGAAAAGATCCGAGACCAACGCGTGGACAAGACCGGTCAGGAACGTTGGGAGAGCTTGCAGGCGGACGCCTACCAGTCCCCCGAGGATGCGGCGTGGCGCCGCGAGCGGAGCAGCAGGAGGCGCGAGCGCGAAGAGAAGCTGCGGCGACTCATTGAGCAGGGCCCCTTGCGGCTGACCGATTGCCTGGCCTTCTCTCTGGAGTGCAATGACGAGGTCCAGGCCAAGCGGGCGGCAATCCAGGCCGTCGGGGGGGACGAGCTGATCGTCCGCTCGCGTTTCCTGCCGCACCTTTTCTTCAACCTCGACCAGGAGAGCAAGAACACGGATCTTTTCTCCGATCGGAGGAATCGCACCGACAGTTACTTCCGGTGGAGCCAGACGCTTCTGGAATTCGGCAAGGACAATCCCGCGGACGTCGCTCTCCGGGAGTCCCAGCGCCGCGTCCTCTTCGATTACGAAGACGCGGTGCGCGCGGTCCTCTCGGACGTGCGGCTGCGGTTTTTCACGGTTCTGCTGCGCGAGCAGCAATTGAGGGAGAGGATGGGCTTGCTGGAGGAATTCCGCAAGGAATATGAGAAGATCCTCAAGCGCTACGAGAAGAGCCAAGTGGTCGAGGTGGATCTCCTGACCGCGCGTCTGAACATGCTCAACGAAGAGACGCGCATCAACTCGCTGAAGAAGGAGATTCTCAGGCAGAAGATCGACCTGATGCATCTCGTCGGCTTCCCCGTGGGGATGACGGATTTCGGCCTGGCCGGGAACTTGGAGACGTTGGATCTGGACGTGGACAAGGCCGTGGAGACGGCGCTCGAGCGCAGCACCGACGTGGCGCAAAGCCGGGCCGTCCTCGCCGAGCGGCAGAGGCAGGCGCGCCAGGTCTGGTGGGAGTACGGCCCGGACGTCCGGATTCAGACCGGATGGAAGGGGGATCGCGGCGCGGCCGGGGTCGAGTTGAGCGGGGAAGACGGCTCGTACGGCTTGGCGCCCTTCGCCGAGCAGCATCTGAGTTCCCCGCGCGAGGGGTTCTTGGGCGACCAAGACGTTCTGGACGGGGACGAGAAAGGCCCGTATCTCGGGCTGGGTCTTGAGTTTCCCCTTTACGAAGGAATGGAACGCAGGGGCCGGCGAATTCGGGAGACCGCTCGGGCGCTCGAGGCGCGTCACGCACTGGGGAACACGATTGGCCAAGTCGAGCAGGAGGTGCGCAAAGCCTACCAGACGATGCTCGAGCAACGCGAAGAACTGCGGATACTGGAAGAGACGGTTGCGATCTCGAAGAAACGGCTGCGCGCCAAGGAGCGGCTCAAGGAGCTCGATCGCATTACGGACGATGAGTTGGAGACGTTCCGCGATCGCTTCTTTCGGGATCAGGACGCGTACTTCAGCCAGCAGATCGCGCACGTGGCGGCCCAGGAGCGCATCCGGTCGCTGATGCGGCAATTCGAGGCCCTGCAGTAGACTTCGGCGCGGGAGGCGAGTCGGAAGGTTCTCCGCTCTTGGCGAGAGGGATGCGGATGCGCCCCCAGGAAAGAACAGGCACTATGAACGAAATGAAGCGTGGAATCGCCGCTCTGCTCGTTGCGGGAGTGGCGCTGCTTGGGCCGCGGACCGCTCCCGGTCAGGGGAAGGAACCGATTATTGACGCGTCGGGACTGTCGCGCGACGAGAAGCTGAACCTGCTGAAAACCCGTCAGGCGGAACTGGAACTTGAGAAGGCGAAAGCGGAGATGGAGCGCGCCAAGCTGGAGCTGGAAGACACGCGGTCGTTGTTCGAGGAGGGCATCGAGACGATCAACAAGCTCCGCAAGGCGGAGCAGACTCACAAGGAAGCGGAGATCCGGCACTCCCAGGCGAAGATCCAGCTCGAGCAGACGCGGCTGGAATTCTTGAAGAACGCCACGCTCATCCGAGTGCTGGATGCGCAGATCTTCCGCGGAGATGCAGGAGACGTGATGGCCTCGATCGAGCTGCAGAACGACTCGGACATCAACAAGGCCCGAGTCATTATGACGCGAGAGGAGGAGGGGGCGAGGATTTCCGATGAGGAGCTGGCGGACCTGCTGAAGGTGAACAATATCATCGTGACGCTTTGGGGCTCGGCGCAACCCTCGTCCTCGCAAGAGGATTTCTCGCGCTCGCAGACGCGGGCCATCATCGGGGACCCGTTCCAACGCATCGTCGCCGAGCTGAAATCGGGGGAGAATGTGAAGCTGGATTTCCGGCTGCTCAAGAGAGAGGTCGAGCACGTGGCGGTTCAGATCGAGTACCTGGAGACGAGCAAGGAATACGACGTCTTCCTCAAGAAAGAGGCCCTGGAGGACTTGCCGACGATCGTCTCGGCGCAGTACGATCAACACGGGGACCTGGGAAGCACGATCAAGTACAATCTGCAGCTCGAGCGGCTTGGGAGGACGGATCAGAGTTTCTCGCTTCGCGTGCTGAATTTTCCCGAAGAGATCCGATTCGCCTTCGTCGACCCGAAAACGGAAGCGAAGATGACGACGCTGAAGTTCTCGAGCGAGGAAACGATTCGCATGATGGACTTTGAGGTGCGGATCCCGGAGAAGCTGGGCCGGGACCTCATCGACAAGAGCATCGCCTTCTACATCGTCGTGGCTCAGCAAAAGGAAATGGAAAAGATTCATGATCTGAGGAAGAAATACGGAGATCAGGAGGTCCCAGCCGAGGAGATCGCCAAGATCCAGGGCAACGTGGCCGAGCTGGTCCTTATCCCCAAAGGCGTGGGCAAGCTGGACCTTCTCGTGGGGAATCTGTTCAAAGAGGCGCTCCAGGGGGAAGGCGTCGTCTTGAAGTTCAGCGCCCTGAACTCCGGCACGTTCGTTGTGAACCGGATCCGGCCGAAGATGAACCTGCCGCTGGACTGGGAGGGGGAGATTGCGCCGGAGGAAGCGGAATCCCTGGAGCCGGATCAGAAAATCCTGTTTACGGCCGACATCCGCCCGCCCGAGGACGTGGTGGTCGGGGAGTACACGATAACCGTGGAAACGGAAGGGCATTCGGGCGTGGAGCTGATCGACGCGAAGGAGAAGGACTTCACGGTTCGGGTGGTGGCCTCGGGAAACATAACGGGGACGATGGCGCTGGTCGCCCTCTTGGTGGCGCTGGTGCTGGGAATCGCCGTGGCCAGCGTGAAGATAGCCAGAAGATAGGGCCGCAAGAGAACGTCGGGGAATTCGGCGAGGAAAGAGGGAGGACGGTCGGATGTTGGAGATCAGGAATCTCCGCAAGGTCTACGAGGACGGCGCCGTGGGGGTCGATCACTTGGACTTGAGCATTCCGGCGGGCGAGATTTTCGTTCTGCTCGGAGCGAACGGCGCGGGCAAAACGTCCACCATCATGCTGATCCTGGGCTTCACCGAGCCCACGGCGGGGGAAGTGCTGGTCAACGGGATCGACGTGCAGAAGGACCCGCTGGAAGCGAAGAAACACGTGGCCTACGTCTCGGAAAACGTGATGCTCTACGGCAATTTCACGGCGAAGCAGAACCTGGAGTTCTTCACCCGCCTCAGCGGACGGCGCGACATCCCGGAGGATGAGTTCCGCGAAGTGTTTCGGCGAGTCGGACTGGCGGAGAACGCCTACCATCGCCGCGTGAAAGGCTTCTCGAAGGGAATGCGCCAGCGGCTCGGCATCGCGATCGCGATGCTCAAGAACGCGGAGCTGATCGTTCTCGACGAGCCCACGAGCGGCCTGGACCCCAAAGGGGGATTCGAGTTCCTGCAGATCGTGGGGAGTCTGAAAAACGAGGGAAAAGCGATCCTGATGTCGAGTCACGACATCTTCCGGGCGAAGGCCCTGGCGGACCGAGTCGGCATCATGTCTGAAGGCAGAATCCTCGAGATCATCGACCGAGACGATCTGAAGGATGCGGACCTGCAAGAGATCTACCTGCAGTATGTGGAACGCGTGGAGGCGGGAGCGACGTCGGCGAAGGCGGACTGATGTTACGGATCATTATCGGCAAAGAAATCCTCTCGCACATCCTTTCGTTGCGCTTCACCGTGACGTTTATGCTGTTCCTTGTCGTCATCTTGGCGAGCTTCTACGTCACGGTGAACGAACACATGCTCGAGGTGAACCGCTTCGGGTCCCGGGAGCGCGTGTACGCGGAGAAGCTTTCCGACATTTTGAAGGAGGAGCAGGATTTCGGCACCCACGGGCGGCTCGAGCGGCTTTTCTGGCTGGAAGGGAGAAACAGCCCCGTCCCCGTTGCGACCCTGGCCTGGATGGGGCAAGGGCTGCAGGGCGTTCTTCCGGCCGGGATCAATGCCAGAGCGTTCGGGTCGCAGAACATCGATCGCGGGTTGACCCGCAATCCCCTCCTCGGTCTGCTGGCGACGCCCGATTTCATCTACGTCGTCAACGTGGTTCTGTCGCTGCTTGCCATTCTCTTCATGTTCGACGCCGTGTGCGGGGAAAAGGAAACCGGCACCTTGCGGCTCACGCTCTCCAATTCCGTTCCGAGGCATTCCGTTCTCCTGGGGAAATGGATCGGAGGATACATTGTCCTGCTGGTTCCTTTTCTGATCGCGACCGGCGGGGGCCTTGCTTACGCGTGGGGACGCGGCGCGCTGGATCCGACGGCGGGCAACCTGATCCGGATCGGACTGCTAATTGCGCTTGCATGCCTCTACATCGCCGTGTTCTTCAATCTGAGCCTGTTCGTCTCGACGACGACGCACAATTCCGCGACGGCGCTCTTGGTGTGTCTATTGCTCTGGGTGATATTCATCCTGGCGATACCGAATCTGGCCCCGGTGACTGCGAAGATCCTCGAGCCGACGCCCGCCCTCCAGAAAATCGAGGCCGAGAAGCGGGCGGTGGAGGAGGAGATCGAGTTGAAGATCGACAGATTGAGCGTCGCTTCCGGCGAGTTGCACTACGGCGACAAGATCGAACGCGAACGGGAGCGGCTGACTCGCGAGGGCGAGAGACGCCAGCGCCAGTGGGACCGCTTTTACGAGACGGCGTGCGAACGGCAGACGGAGTTGGCCAAGACGTTGGGCAGACTCTCTCCATCGGCCAGCTGGATTTACGCGGCCACGTCCCTGACCGACACCGGCCCCGCCGTGCATGAGCGCCTGAGAGAGAGCGCCAAGCGCTATGAATCGGCGATGGGAGAGTTCGAGAGGGCGTTCTTCCGGGCGGGCAGAAAACCGGGGACGAATGAGTGGCCCGAAATCAGCCCGGACGAACTCCCCGTCCTGGGGCTGACGTTCCCGAACGTTCAGGAGGCCACGAAAGACGCTCTGAACGACGTTCTGCTTCTGGTCATCATGAACGTTGTTTTCTTCATGTTGGCCTTCGTGTTTTTCCTGCGCTACGACGTGCGGTAGAAGCGGCCCGCGCCAATGCCAACTCCCCCCACCCCATGGAGACCGTAAGGCGCGCGGACGCCCTTCACTGGCGCCCTTTCCCGAAATGTCTTGACGCGACCCTGCGCCAAGCATAAGAATTGTGGGGTAAAGTGGCGTTCGCCCGCCCGCGAGGGGCTAAACCGGGCAACGCCCCGGCGCAGGCCTTCTTCCTGGGGTCTCGCCCTTCCTCCGGTCTTCGCGATCCTCGATGCGCGCGGGCGGCCGGAAAGGGAACGTGGCGCAAAATGAGCGGAAACCTTCGCAATCTCGTTCTCTGGATTGCCATTTTCGTCGCTTTCATCTTCATGGCGAAGAAGCTGACCGAGAAGGACCGGTCCATCAAACTGGACTTGTCGGCCGTGATGGAGATGGGGCGGGAGGGGCTCGCCGGGGCGAACGAGCCGAACCGCATCGTCGCCAAGATTGAGGACCGGGGAGGCGCCCTTCGCGGGGCTTTCGTCGAGCCCTACGGGGATCCCCAGGGCGGCGACGTCAAGTACAAGACCTTCCAGAGTGAGTACATCGCCGTCGGCTCGATGCCGGAGTACGTGGTCAATTGGGCCTTGAAAAACAACATCCCCTACAAGGCGAACCAGAGCAGTCAGCTCCTCAGCAGCATTCTCTTCTCCTTTCTCTTCCCGATTCTCCTGATCGTCGTCATCTGGGTTTTCCTCATGCGCCAGTTCCAGGCGGGGTCGAACAAGGCCATGTCCTTCGGCAAGAGCCGCGCCAAGCTCGTGACCGAGGGGCAGGTCAAGATCTCCTTCGAGGACGTGGCGGGCATCGACGAGGTGAAGGAGGAACTGAACGAGATCATTCAGTTCCTGAAGGATCCTCAGAAGTTCTCGCGTCTCGGGGGGAAAATCCCGAAGGGCGTTCTACTCCACGGTCTGCCGGGGACGGGGAAAACGCTGCTCGCGCGCGCCGTGGCCGGCGAGGCGAGCGTGCCCTTCTTCAGCATCAGCGGCTCGGATTTCGTCGAGATGTTCGTGGGCGTCGGGGCTTCGCGCGTGCGCGACCTTTTCGAGCAGGGCAAGAAAGCCAAGCCCTGCCTGATCTACATCGACGAGATCGACGCCGTCGGCCGTCATCGCTTTGCCGGGATCGGAGGCGGCCACGACGAGCGCGAGCAGACGCTGAATCAGCTTCTCGTCGAGCTCGACGGTTTCGCCCCCAACGAGGGCGTTATCGTCATGGCGTCGACGAACCGGCCCGACGTTCTGGACCCCGCTTTGCTGCGCCCCGGGCGCTTCGACCGGCAGATCCGCGTGGATCTGCCCGACATGGTGGGGCGGGAGAAGATTCTGCAGGTGCACACGCGCGAGATCAAGATGGCCGACGGCGTCTCGCTGCAGCAGATCGCCCGAGGAACGCCGAGCTTCAGCGGCGCGGACCTGGCGAACCTAGCCAACGAGGCCGCCCTCCTCGCCGCGCGCAAAGACAAGAACGCCGTCGAGATGGAGGACCTGGAGGAAGCGAAAGATCGCGTGCTCATGGGGCCGGAGCGTCGCAGTCTGGCCATGAGCGAGAAGGAGTTGAAGAACACCGCCTACCATGAGGCGGGACACGCCTTGGTCTCGAAGCTGACCCCGGACGCCGAGGAGAAAGTGCACAAGGTCACGATCATTCCCCGAGGAAGAACGCTGGGCAGCACGGCCATTCTCCCCGAAGAGGACCGGCACAGCCAGAGCCGCCGCCAGCTTTTCAACGCCCTGCTTTATCTCATGGGCGGCCGCGCCGCCGAGGAGTGCAAGTTCAACACTTTCACAACCGGCGCCGCCAACGACTTGCACCGGGCCACGGACTTGGCGCACAGCATGGTGTGCGAGTTTGGAATGAGCGAGCGTCTCGGGCCGCGCACCTTCGGGTCGCCCTCGGCGCAAGTTTTCCTCGGCCGAGACATATCGCGGGATCGCGACTACAGCGAGGAGACGGCGAGTCTGATTGACACGGAGGTCCGGGAACTTCTCTCGAGCGCCTATCACAAGGCATTGCAGGTCCTGCGGGACAACATGGATCCCCTGGAGCGAATCAGTCAGGCCCTCCTCGAACGCGAAACCCTCAACGGCGATGAACTGGACGTCCTGATCCGTGGCGAGGAACTGCCTCCTTTCCGGAGGGGGCGAAACGGGGAGACCCGAGCGCCCTCCGCGACGGAAGCGGCGTCGGGCAAAGAGGAGAGGGGCAAGCAAGACCGGCCGGCCGCCGGAGCCGTACTCCAGCCCCCCACGACACAACCTTCGTAACCGGGCGCCGCCGGACGCCGGCGGGGCGCGCCGTTGCGCGCGGACACTCTGGGCCCCCCGCTCGTCGGGAGGCCCATTCCATAATCGGGAGGGACTCTTCCCGTGAGAAGACCTCTGTTTCAGCGAAGAACCGTTTGGATTGTCTGGTTGGCCGCCCCGATGCTTCTGGGCGGCTGCGGCGAGCTCCAGGATCTGCGCCACATCAAGCAAGTGCAAGACCAGCGGATCAACGAGCTCCAGGCCCAGCTCGAGAAGACGTCGGCCGAGAACCACGCTTTCGCCACGCGCAAAACGGCCGAAATCAACGCCCTCAACATGCGCCTCGAGGCCACCGTCGAGGAACTCCGGAAAGCCAGAGCCGAACGAACCGAGCGGGAACGCCGCTTGGAGGATTCCGACCGCCAGTCGCGGCGGGATCTCGAGACGGCCCGAGCCGAGGTCGCCCGCCTTCGGGAGATGGTGAAGAGCCAAACACAGGAGATCGAAGCGAAGGACGCGGAGATCGGAAACCTGACAACCACGCTCGACAAAGCGAAATCCGACATGGATCAGCTAAGCGAGGAGGGCCAAACCCTCAACGCCAAGCTGGTTCGCGCGGAGGGCGAGGCGAACGACCTTCGCGTGAAGTTGGAGGCCGGCCAGGCCGCCCTTGCGCAGAAAGAGAGTGAACGGGCCGAGGCGAAGAAAAAGATGGAGGAGGAAGCCGCCCGCGCCGATCGCATGGGGGAGAACGCCAGGAATCTGGACGCGCAGGTCGCCAATCTTCAGAACGCGCTCAAGGAATCGGACACCGAGTCGAGCAAGTCCATGGAGAGCCTGAGAAAAGAAGCGATGCGGATGCGCGATCAGATTCAGAAGGTGGAGAAGGGCGAGATCATCATGGACGCCGATCTCCAAAAGGCGCTTGGGCTGCTGAAAGCCGTCCTGAAGCCGGTCAGTGACGCCGATTACGCCACGGTCGGCGCCGACTCCCGAGGCGTGGTCATTCGTTTGGCGGCAGAGTACCTGTTTGTGAAAGACGTCCTTGATCTGGATCCCGAGGTTCTCGTGACTCTGGACAAGATCGCCGAGATTCTCAACCAGTTCCCGGCCAAGTTCGTTGAGGTCCAAGGCCACACCGACAGCCAACCCGTGCTGAACCTGCCCTTCGTGGACAACTGGGGCCTGGCGGCCGCCCGGGCCGAGAAGGTCGTTCGCTACCTGGCCGACCGCACGCCTCTGGACCCGAAACGGTTGAAAGGCAGCACCTGCTCGCAGTATCGTCCGCTCGCGTCCGAGGAGGTCGCAAAAAACCCCAAAATGAACCGGCGGGTCGAGATCATTCTCACGAATAATCCGTGACGCAACGGGGCCCCGCGGGCGCCGCCGGTGGGGCGCCTCAGAAGGCGGAGTAGATCCGGATCTCCGTCATCAGAATGTCGCCCTCGGACTTGGTGCCGTTGGTCGAGTCGTAGAGGCCGTTGACGAATCTCGGGTCCATGGCGAGCTCCAAATCCCGTGAGTTGCCCTTCGCCGGGCTGCGGTCGTAGTAGTCCGAGATGCCGTCGGGACCCACGGAGTTGATGGCATAGGTGCGCCCGGGATCCACCGTGCCGCCGCCGGCCGGCCAATACTCGTAGTTGCGGCGCCTTGCCCCCGACGGCACGGCGTAGTTGCTGCCGGACGTCCATTCCGTGAAGGGGCTCTCAGGCACCGACGTGATGTAGGCCACGGGCGAAGTCAGTTTGGCGAACCACATGTAGTCTCCGTATTGCCCCTCCGCCACGTGCGGGGGATAGATGTTGTTGTCCACCCGGTAGGTTTCGAGCGCCGTCCTCAGGGCTCGATAGTCGCTCATCACGTTCGCGACCTTCGCCCGCACCTGCGCCTCGAGGAAGTTGGGCACGGCGATCGCCGCCAGAATGGCGATGATGGCCACCACGATGAGCAGTTCGATAAGCGTGAATGCCGTTCTCCAACTCTTCAAACGTTCCATCGCTAGATCCTCCTTGACGGTCTTCCGCACGGTCTGCCATGGGCGAAACTCGCCCGGTGGATCCGCCCGTAGCATTGCGCCGTTCTGAGCCAAGCCTCGATGTTCTCGAGCGGGGTTTCCGGCATGATGCCGTTGGACGCCGCAAGAATGCAGCCCCCTTCCTCCGAATCGAACGCGTCGATCAGTCCGCGCGCGCCCTCCTCGACGTCCTTGACCGAGCCGTTCGGCAGAAGGCGCTGAACGTCGATCCCGGCCAAAAAGGAGATTCTGCCTCGATACTTCCGCGCAATCGCCTCCTGGTCCATGGCCACCGGTTGGATCGGGTGCAGCACGTCCACGCCGATGGACACGAGATCCTCGACGACGTCGGTAATGGCGCCGCACGAGTGGAGCCAAAAGTGCATGCCCGCCGAATGGCAATGGTCGACGAGCTCTTCGTAGAACGGGAGGTACAGATTGCGGAACAGGTCGCGCGAGAAGATCAAGCCGGTTTGGGTGCCGAGGTCGTCGGAGGTGAAGTAGGCGTGGGCCCCCGCGTCGGCGCAGCCGGTGACCACCTTCTTGTGGTAGTCGCAGAAGGCGCGAAAGAGGCGTCCGATCCGGTCGGGCCGCCACATCATCTCGCAGAGCGTCTCTTCCATTCCGAAGAGGAACCACGTTCGCTCGAAGAGACAGAAGAAGTCCCACGCCACGCAGTATCGGCCGGGGTTGTCGCGCACGGCCTGGCGGGCGCCGTCGAAGTGGGCCGGGTCGGAGGGATCCGGAATGGCCTGGATGAAATCATCGATCAGGTCCGTGGAGCTAACGACGGGCCGGCTCGTAATGCCGCGGGTGTCGAGGTCCCCGGGATCGGGCTCGATGGCCCATTTGTACTCGGGCGGGGCGCCTTCGGGGGCCTGGAAGTTCCCGGGCCCTCGGAACCAGAGACTGATGCAGTCGTCGACGATCGAGTCGTTGAGAACTGTCAGCGCTTCGCCGTACTTCTCGACCGTTCCGGCGTTGTAGAACTTGTGCCAGAAGAGCGGAACGCGCGGAATGTCCCCGCCGCGGCGCTGAACGACGCGTCGCATCTGGTCCAGGCTGAGAGGCGTCTCGGGCATGTGGCCCTCCTCCATTGCGGAGCCGTCGCCAGGCTTGGCCGCCACTGTCGCCGACCGGCTGGGCGGGCGCAAGGGTTTTCTGATAGCAGGGCCTGTGAAAAGTGTGGGCATGATCCAACGCAAATCTCTTGCACGCCCGACGTTCCCCGCAAGATAATGACACGCGGGACCGGGACGCCGGCGGGAGGACGCGGCACGGGCGCCGCGCCCCGCTCCGGTTCTTCGCGGCGTGACCGACCCAGTGAGGAAGTGCGCCTTTCGCAACGCGGAAGATTCTCAGAGCGGAGGAGGATGCCCCATGTGCTCCAGACGGATTCGCGCCTTCACCTTGATCGAACTTCTGATAGTTGTCGCCATCATTGCCATTCTGGCCGCCATCGCCGTTCCCAACTTCCTTGAGGCCCAGGTGCGCGCGAAGACGGCCAGGGTCAAATCCGACATGCGCACCGTGGACGTGGCCATGAAGGCCTACTTCGTGGAGTACAACGAGGTGCCCTACGACGGAAACGACAGCCCGACCTGGCGTTACGCCGGCATGACCTTCAGCCAAGAGAACCCGGGCAAGACCCCGGAAATCCGGTTCATGGGGGGCGGTCTTGAGCAGTACTACTGTTTCTCCTACTTCGTCCCCCTCACCACGCCCGTGGCGTACTTGACCAGCGTCCCAAAGGATGGCTTCACCAAGTACATGCCCTATGGCTACAACACGCGCGCTCGGCTGAACGGACACCCGTTCGTCGGCTACAACATCATCTTTTCCGCCGGGCCCGACCGTATCGGCGGCGACTGGTACCCCGGTCTTGATCCTCAATCGCCGATGGGGATTCCCTACGACCCCTCGAATGGGACCAAGAGCCAGGGCGACATCTGGCGCGCCCTTGTCATCAGAGACATGGATTGGTTCAAAGCGGAGTACCCGTTCGAATACGATTGATCGCCTGTCTTCAAGGTCCGCGCTGCTGAGATTGGGCTTGATCGGACACCGTCCGGCGGACCGCGTCTTTCGTCAACGACCATGCCGAGATACGGCTCACCTTCCGAGCGTGACGCGGAGAACTCTGGAGGCCTTCTCCCACGCTGAAGTGCAATGTGGGGGGCCGTCTCCCACGCTGAAGCGCAATGTGGGAGGCCGTCTCCGACGGGCGACGCGTCCCCCGGTCCGGACCGCGACCGCGCCTCCAGCGCTCCTGCCGCCCCTTTTCTCTGGCGGGCGCTTCTGAAGGGAAGGCGGCGGCAAGCCGCCGCAGTCCACGCGTTCTCGTCTTCTTCGTATGTTCTTTCTGCGCCGAACTGCGCCACAGACATCAGAGCCGGCCCACGGGCCGAACGTTCCTGCCCTCGCGGTTGGCGGGGGAGGTAGAGAGAGAACTGGTCGCTCTCGTGATCTTCAATGAAACGGACTGCTTCCTGGGTGTGGCGCTTCGTGAGGAAGCGTTGGTCCGGGGCTTCTTCGAGTGTCTCTTCTTGCCGGATCAAGAAAGGCATTGCATGTCAGGAATGGCGAGGTACAATGTCGCCGCCAAAGGGAGTGGAAACCGACACAGAGGGAGAGAAGCCAATGAAAAGCCGGAAAGAGACTCGCCTTCAGCCAATGGCAGGGTTCACCCTTATTGAGCTGCTCATCGTTGTGGCCATCATCGCGATCTTGGCGGCCATTGCCGTTCCCAATTTCCTCGAAGCGCAGGTCCGCTCGAAGGTGTCGCGCGTGCATAGCGACTTCCACACGATCGCCATCGCGATCAACGCCTACGCCGTGGATCACGGCCGGCCGCCGATCGACGCCAACTACGGCGTGACTCTCGGTCTCTGGCCCTCGGAAGGACGCGACGCCGTGTACCAGTTCTTCACCACGCCGATCGCTTACCTGACGTCGGCGCCCGTGGACGTTTTTCTCGAGAAAGTCGGCAGGCGTGAAGAGTCCCGAAGCCCGCAGAAATGCTACTACTATCACTGCCTGATGGATCCCATGGGCGCAGTAACCGCCAACAGCGCCGATGGATACCGGCTGGGATACATCTGGTACGTGCGTTCTCTGGGGCCGGACCGCGTGGCGAAGGAGCCGTTCTTCCTCGACGCCGTGGTCAGCAGAAACTTGGCCAACGTCTATGACCCCACGAACGGCACGATATCGGCCGGCGACATCTGGTGGTCGAACAAGGGACTGTGCACTGGGGACAACCTCTGAGGGGGCGGCTGACGAGTCGGAACGGATGAGTCTGGCATCGAGGGGGGGCCCCATCTGCGATCCCGGCT